>JADYYV010000136.1 GCA_020853455.1 Alphaproteobacteria bacterium
CTGGCCAAGGGCAGGGGCGATCGCGGGCACCATGATGAAGATCATCATCACGATCGACATCACGCGCGCCATGTCGCGGCCCGCGTATTTGTCGCGCACGATGGATACGGTGGAAACATAGGGGCCCGCGACGCCCAGCCCTTGAATCAGGCGGCCTGCCATCAGCACTTCAAAGGTCGGCGCGACATAGCACAGCACGGATCCCGCCAGATACAGCACGATGCCGCCGTACAGCACTTTCTTGCGGCCCAGCGCATCCGACAGCGGGCCCGCCACCAGCTGGCCCGCGCCCATGCCGATGAAGATGCCGCCGATCAGGTATTGCGCATGGTTGCGGTCGGCAAGATTGAAATAATCGGCGACATATCCCAGCGCGGGCAGCATGGCGTCGATCGAGATCGCGACGATCGACATCAGGAGCGCCATCAACACGGCGAATTCGCGGAAGGAAACTTCGGGTCTTGTGGTCTCGGGCATCTGGTCCGCCTTTTTTCTTTTGTTTCGTTTATCCGGTCTTTGGTATCGGTATCAGTCTTAAATCATTGTTTCACATATTTACAAAAAACGCAACATAAATCGTGCGAAATTCGCAATGTGCTGTTTTCCCTCAAAGATCGGCGAAGGAGGGTTGACTTATACTCTGAAAATATATAATTTATGCTCAATAAGAGAATAACGAATCAGGCGGGTTTAAATTCCCAATCCCCTGATCCAGCAGGAAAACCGGACAGGACGCGCATATATACGCCGATTCACGCCTTTTCAAGGCGGATATATTTGATGTTTTACCATAATCTGACCATTCTCGGGCTCATTCAAGGATAACCGATGCAAACCGCGCTTCGTCACACCACCGCAACCGATACCGGGCTTTCGCATTTCGATGCGCAGGGCGATCTTACGCCTGCGCGGCTCGGCCTGCTGGCGGCGCAGTTTGCGGATACCGGCGCGGTATATGCGTCGCGCACGGGGCTTGCCACCCGCGCCGGCCTGCTGCCGCTGATGGAGGCGCTGGGCTTTGGCGCGGCGGAACAGTTTTCGGCGGGCGGGCGCACCGCCGCCGCATGGCAAACGAAATGGGCGGCGCCGGGCCTGCGCCACCTCGATTATTATCCGCCCTATCTGTACCTGCTGCCGAACGGCGAAATTGGCTATCAGCGCGATTTCCCCGCCCGTGTGCTGTTTTTCTGCGAAACGCCGCCGGCATTCGGCGGGCGCACATTTATCCATGCGGCGCAGAAACTGGAATCCGCGCTCGCCCGCAGCGCGGCGGGGCGCAAACTGACCGACAAGGTGCGCGAACACGGATTGACGATCGAAACCGGCTTTATCGACCGCAACCATCCGCAAAAACCGCAAAACTATTTCCAGTCATGGCAGGAAAGATTTGGCAGCGACGACCGCGCCGCCGCCCTGGCAACGGCGCAAAGCCTGACGCGCGAATATGACAGCTGCTGGTGGGTCGAAGATCAGGGCTATCCGGTGCTGATGACGCGCATCACGCTGCCGGGATTTGTCGATGGCTATATGCGCTTTGCGCGCATCGCGGCGGACGGTCCCGCATTGAAAAACGGTTTCCGCCGTTTTCCCTTCGGCAACGGCGCGGAAATGACACCGGCCGAAAAAGACCTGCTGAAAAACGCCTATACCGCGACGCGCGAAGGATATGCGTGGCGGCAGGGCGATTTCATTTTGATGGACAATATCCGCTACGCCCATTCCCGCGAAGCCTTCGCCGGCCCGCGCGAAGTATTGGTGGGCATGGCCGGCCTGAAAAAACTATAAGAAACGAAAAAATAGAGGACATAGAAAATGACAGCACCCGATACCGCCCTCCGCTTTGCCGATGCCGAACCCGCGCTGGATATGTCGCTGGTGGCCAATGCGACCGAGGATGAACGCTACCGTATGCCCGATAACGCGGCGCAATGGGCGGAAGACCTGCCCGTGAATGTTTTCGATGCCGAAGGGGAGCTGACGCCCGAACAAATGGCCGCGATCAGGCGGCGCTTCGCCGAGTTCGGCGCGCGGCAGGTCGTCAATACCGGCATCCGCGCCGCCGAACAAAACGACGTGCCGATGAATATCCTCGAAGGATTGGGATTCGGCGAGGAAGAACAGTTCAAATGGGGCGGGCTGACTTCGGGGCGCACGAACCTGAAATACATTTCCAAATGTATGCGCGAAACCGATGATTACCCGAAACATCTTTTCCTGCTGCCGCATAACGAAATCCTGTACCAGCGTTTTATGCCCGAACGCCTGCTGTTTTTCTGCAGCCGCACGAACGAACGCGGCCCGAACGGCGAAGGGCAGGGCGGCCGCACCTTCGCGCATTGCGCGAAAAAGACCGAGGCCTATATCGCGCAATTCGCCGTCGGCCGCGCATTGCTCGCGCGCATGAAGGAATTCGGATTTACCATCGAAACCGGCTTCCTCGATGAAAACCATCCGGAAAAGGCGAAAAACTATTTCCGGTCGTGGCAGGACCGCTTCGGCACCCGTGACCGCGCCGAAGCCATGAAGGTCTGCGCGGAATCCACCCACCAGTTCGACGAAGGTTTCTGGATGGACGAACCCGTGACGGCGGCGGACGGATCATCCGTGCCGACGCTGATGACGCGCATCACGATCCCTGCCTTCAAAACCGATGAACGCGACGGCGAAACCTATATGCTGTTCCCGCGCATCGCGCTCGACGGCCCGCGCGCGCATAACGGCCACCGCCGCTTCCTGATCGGCGACGGCGCGGAACTGACGGCGCAGGAAACCGTCATCCTGCTGCAGGCCTTCATGGCCAGCCGCGAAGGCCGCTATTATAACGAAGGCGATATCCTGCTGGTCGACAACATCCGCTACGGCCACAGCCGTGAATCCTATGCCGGCAGCCGCAAAATTTACGCGTCGATGGCGGGAATGTTCTGGACCGACGACGTTGTCGTCGAAACAAAATAGAAAATAATCACACGCAGAAAAACGCCGCTGCCCTGAAACAGGGGGAGCGGCGTTTTTCGTGGCCGTATGCCGCCGGTTTTCGCGGATTCGCGGCGAATCCTTGTTTTTAAACGGTTTTCTGAAATTGCGCCGCCAGCGCGCGGGCGGCACAATCCGCCGCATTTTACGCTTATGCAAAATAATCCAGCGTTTTCAAGCCCTTTGTCACAGAACCGTCACAAAGTCTTTCGCAACTGTTACCTGACCCGCAAACGACAGTCACAAGCGCGGCCGATACTGAACTTATAGCGGGACAACAACCCGCAGACTAAAGCCACGAACCAGAAAATAGGGATAAGGAGTACACACCATGTTTGAACAAACCGCACTCATCAGCGAAATGGAAAACCTTCGCCGCTTTGCCCTGCGCCTGACGCGCAATTCAAGCGATGCAGAAGACCTGGTGCAATCTACCCTGCTGCGCGCGCTCGAGAAAAAGGAATATTTCGAGCAGGGCACGAACCTGTTCAGCTGGACGTCGAAAATCATGTTCAACCTGTTCGCGTCGCAATACCGCCGCAAGAAGAAATTCGAAACCCAGTACGATCCCGAACCGTACCTGAACAGCGCATCCGTCAGCGCGTCGCAGGAAACGACGACCGATCTTGCGAAAGTGAAAGAGTCGATGAAGCAGCTGTCGGCCGAACACCGCGAAATGCTGGTGATGGTCTGTATCCGCGGCCTGCGCTACGAAGAAGTGTCTGAAATGCTGCAGATCCCGGTCGGTACCGTGCGTTCCCGCCTGTTCCGCGCCCGCAAGCAGCTGCAGGAAATTCTGGATACGCCCGCATCGAAAGTCGCGCTCAGCGACCTTGGCAAGCCCGTCATCGAGCGTTACGAAGTAAGCACGATGGCGCAAGCCTAAATTACCCTGCCCTCCAAATAAGAAAATCCCCCGGCTTGCCCCCCGGGGGATTTTTTTATTTTTGTATATGCGCCTATCGTTTAGGGGCGTTCGGGTATCGCTGGCGGAATTCGGAATCATAGCTTGTATCGCCCTGTTCCATGCGGATGAACCCGCCATGGCCAGGTGTCAGGAAAACTTCGCCCGGCAGTTCCTGCTTCAAAAGCTCGATTACGGCGGCGAATCTTTCCTGTGTGTCGGGCTTGCGGCTGGCTGTGTTGAATTTTTCCTGCAGTTCGGCGTCGCGGGTCACCCGGCCGAACATGCGCGGCAGAGCTTCACCCGTGAATTTTGCCAGATGCGGCACCGATTTGTTCTGTTCGAGATAGGCAATAATGCTGTCGGTATTTTTCAGTGCGGCTTCCATCGTGGCGGTATAGAGCCGGCGGCCGGCTGCGGCCAGCTTGTCATCGGGTGCTTCCGCCTTGTACATCGTAAAATAAAGCGCGTGGTTACGCACGCCATATGCCAGCGCCGATTGCGGATCCGGTGCCTCGAGCGTGCGGACGGTTTTGTTGAGTTCGACGTCTTCCCAGACGAATTGTGCGTACAGTTTCTTTTCAGCGGTCATGACAGACCCACTCCTTAAATTGATAAAAAATCGGGGCTGTTTTTTCGGGCGGGTATGAGACAGGCGGAAAACGGGCTCCTTGGAGAAAACCGCCGGTCTGAAAGTATAGATGCCCAAGTTGTTTAAAACTGTATCCCGAATCCTGTATTATGTCAATATATTGAAAAAAAGATTATCAAAAAAATGTTATTTATCAATTTGTTAAATATAGGCTGCCGCAGCTTGCCGCTCGAAACAGAGGCGTTATATTGATGTCCGGAAATGGCAGGAAACGGGCCGTCTGCGCAGGGTATAAAAAGCCGGAAGGATGATCAAACCATGGCCTATGTCCACAAAATCATAAAGACGCCGGTCGGCGCGCTGACCCTGATTGCAAGCGACAGGGGGCTTGCCGCCATCCTGTGGGAAAACGACGATCCGAAACGCGTGCGCCTCGATCGCGGTGCGGCGGATAAAAAACACGCGGTGCTGGCCGATGCCGAACGCCAGCTGAAGGAATATTTCGCCGGCACGCGCAACCGTTTCGACCTGCCGCTCGATTTTTCCGGCACGCCGTTCCAGAAAAAAGTCTGGCAGGCGCTGTGCCGCATCCCGTTTGGCGAAACGCGCAGCTATGCCGATATCGCCCGCGACGTGGGCAGCCCCAAGGCCGGGCGCGCCGTCGGATCGGCGAACGGCAAAAACCCCATCTCCATCATCGCCCCCTGCCACCGCGTCATCGGCAAGAACGGCAAGCTGACAGGCTTTGCGGGCGGGCTGGAGGTGAAGGCGTTTTTGCTGGGGTTGGAGAGGGGGTAGGGAGCAGAGTAATTTGCCACGCTTTGGCCCCGCCCATTCGATGGCCTCAAGCTTCGCTAACTCAACCATGTTTTTAAACTGCGGCCTTTCGCGGGTGGAACCGGAAACGTCCTTGTCAACGAATACGTTTTCTACCGAATAGCCCTTGGATTGTGCATAGGCGCGGCAAAGCTCTTCTTGCGCCTAGGCTTGTTGATTATCCCCATCCATCACAGTGGCGGTGCGGCAATAAATAACGGAATTTTTCGACATATTCCCTCTCTTTTTCTTAATGTACCCAGGTGTCGATTTGTCATTCAGTCAAGATGAATTTTGCGACCATTATTGACTTGAAGTTACGATATACCCCTTTACGCATACCCATGTTATAAGAGTCAATTATCGACATAATAAACGCTGTTTTTGAGCATGAAAAAGAATAACAAACCTATCGAAATACAAGGCTCTGTATGGATGACCATAGATGGGCAAAGTTTTGGCGGGCGGGGTCGCGTTGATCTGCTGGCTAAAATAGCCGAGCATGGCTCGATCACCCACGCCGCAAAATCGCTTAAAATGAGCTATAAATCGGCATGGGAAGCAATTGATACAATGAACAACCTTGCAGGAGAGCCTCTGGTTGAAAGGCTCGCCGGCGGGAAAGGTGGCGGCGGCACGAGGTTGACCAACCGCGGCGAGCAGCTGGTTGTCAACTTCAAAGCGATCCAACAGGAGCATTGGCGCTTTATCGAGCATTTGGGACGACAAGCCAAAGGGATGGCAGACAGCTTTATATTGATCAGGAGAATGGCCGTGAAAACCAGCGCGCGTAACAATTTCTTTGGAAAAGTGACAAAAATCAGCCGTGGGGCGGTTAATGATGAGGTCGAGCTGGAGATCGTGGGCGGCATAAAAATCGTTTCCATCGTCACCTGCGAAAGCACTAAAGAGCTTGGTTTACGCGTGGGCGCTGAGGCTTTTGCCCTTATAAAAGCATCGCAGATTATTCTCGTGACGGATGACAAAGGAGCTAAATTCTCAGCCCGCAACCGCTTGAACGGGTCTGTATCGCGTGTGCAGACCGGGGCCGTGAATACAGAGGTTATTGTCGATCTGCCCGGCGGTGGCACGGTGGCAGCTATCGTGACGAATGAAAGCAGCAAAACGCTCGGCCTGAAAAAAGGCAAGAAAGTCATGGCTATTTTCAAGGCATCAAGCGTTATCCTGGGCGTATATCCCTGAAGTCTCTTTTTGGCTGGCGCTTGATCTGGATCAAGTCGCGTTCCTCCCCCATATCGTTATATCCCATAAGATATAACGAATCGGAGAGAGGAGCCGAAAATGAGGGGAAAAACAAAAAAATACATAGTAACACTGGCGGGATGCTTACTTTTACTTCCGGCAACGGCTCAGGCGGATGACTTCATTGGATGGCAATTCACGGCGGGCGGCGAAGAGCGGGCACGCTATGAATACAAGGACAACTTCGATTATAAGACGGGCAAGCAAACCGATAATAGCCAGCTTTGGAATCGCCTTCGTCTCAACGCAAAAGCCACCCTGACCGATGAATATCTTGATCCCAAACTGGATGTTTTCATCGAAGGTCTGGATGCCCAAGTCGCGGGCTATCAGACGGCAGCGGCCTTGGGACAGGAAGACAACCTTGACCTCCACCAAGCATATGTCAGCGTATATAATGTTCTCGGCACACCTGCCGATGTCAGATTAGGGCGTATGGAACTCAAATATGGCGCGGGACGGCTGATTGCTGCCCCCGCATGGGCAAACCGCATTCGTGCGTTTGACGGCGGGACAATCCACCTGCACCAAGGCGGCCTGTGGGGTGATGTGATCTATGGTCGGGACGTTAAATACGACGACCGAAACCTTAATCACTCGACAGGAAACGAATACCTGGCGGGGTTCTACGGCGGTTATCAGGAACACAAGATGGCGCCGCTTGTCGAGACCTACCTGCTGAAAATGCGCGATACCAGCAAGACAAACGATATCGAGCGTTATACGGCGGGTGTGCGGTTGCAGAAGAATTTTGGCGACGGTCTTGTCGCGGAGGCGGAGCTTCCCTTTCAGTTCGGCGACACCGGAACTGCGGCCGCGCAGAAAACGATCCGCGCCTACGCTTTCCATGCCGATGTGAAAAAGACATGGGAAGATGTGACGTGGAAGCCGCTCCTGTCCGTTGCCTATGACATGGCTTCCGGCGACAGGAATAAAAACGATAATGTCAGCAACACTTTCGTTCCCCTGTATCAGAGTACGCACGACCCTTACGGCCTGCTTGATCTCGTGCGCTGGCAGAATATGCACAACTTGGAAACCGGCGTAACTTTTTCTCCAACGGATAAATTCAAGTTTACGCCGCAGGTGGATATGCTCTGGCTGGACAGCCGGGATGACGCTTGGTACAGCTCCTCCGGTGGAACCGTCCGGGCAAATGCAGCCGGCGCTCCAGCTTCCTATATCGGCACGGAGCTTTCCTTGCGGGGCTATTACAGCCTGAATGACAACATCAAGCTCGAAACGGGATATGCCCATTTCGTGCCTGGCGAATATACGCGCAAAAGCGGTCCGCACGAATCCGTGGATTGGGTTTATACGCAAGTCGCCGTTAAATTCTAACGCTCTGGAGAACAATCATGAAAAGACGCTCAATTGTACTCCTCTTTCTGCTGGCCCTGTTGTTGCCGGTACAGGCTTTTGCCGCCGACCTGACTGTTGCGGTGGCAGCAAACGCACAGTATGTGTTTGAAGAGCTGAAACAGACTTTTGAGAAAAAAACAGGTGTGACTGTCGACGGGAGTATCGGCTCTTCCGGCAAGTTTACCGCCCAAATCGAGAACGGCGCGCCGTTTGATGTCTTTCTTTCGGCGGACATGAGCTATCCTCAAACTCTACAAAAGGAAGGACTCACCTACAACGCACCGAAGGTTTACGGCTACGGAAGTCTGGTGATCTGGACGATGCGCGATGTCGATCTGTCAAAGGGATTCTCTGTCCTTGC
>JADYYV010000137.1 GCA_020853455.1 Alphaproteobacteria bacterium
AACGCGACGGGCGACGGCGGCGACAATACGCTCAGCGGCAATAACGCCAAAAACACGCTGGACGGCGGGCTTGGCAACGACACCTATGTCGTGACGGCGGGCGACGTGATTATCGACGCGGGCGGCACCGATACGGTGCGCAGCGCCGCCAGCTACACGGCAACGGCCGATATTGAAAACGTGGTGCTGACGGGCACGCAGAACGTCAATGCGTTTGGCAATGCGGGCGTCAATACGCTGCAGGGCAACGCCGGAAACAATACGCTGGACAGCCGCGGCGGCGACGACACGCTGGCGGGCGGCGCGGGCAACGATGTTTACGTGATCGACGGCGCGGCGGTAACGATCATCGAAAACGCGGGCGAAGGCATCGACACCGTGCGCACCGCTTTCACCCATGTCCTGCAGGACGAGGTTGAAAACCTTGTGCTGACCGGCACGGCGGCGGCGGACGCCACGGGCAACGCGCTTGAAAAGTCGCTGACCGGCAACAACGCGGCCAACACGCTCGACGGCGGCGCGGGCGCGGATGTGATGGCGGGCGGCGCGGGCGACGACGTTTATTTCGTCGATAGCGACGGCGACCGCACCAGCGACACCGGCGGTTTCGACGTCGTGTTCGCAACCGATGCCAGCCACACGCTGGGGCAGGGGCTTGAAAACCTGACGCTGCTGGGCACGATGGATACCAACGGCACCGGCAACAACCTGCGCAACGTCATCACCGGCAATGACGGCGGTAACAGCCTGAACGGCATGCAGGGCGCGGATACCATGATCGGCGGCCTTGGCAACGACAGCTATACCGTCGATAGCGCCGCCGATGTGGTGATCGAAAACATCGACGAAGGCACTGATACCGTTTTTTCCAGCGGCACATATACCCTGTCGCAGGACGTCGATAACCTGACGCTGACCGGCACGCTGGCGCTGAACGGCACGGGCAACGCGCTTGCCAACGTCATCACCGGTAATAGCAGCGCCAACGTGATTTACGGCCGCGGCGGCGACGATTTTATCTCGGGCGGCGCCGGCAACGACGTCCTGTACGGCGAGCTGGGCGACGACACGCTGACCGGCGGCGAGGGGCGCGACATCATGTTCGGCGGCGACGGCGCGGATAATTTCCATTTCGACGCCACCGCCTTTGCGACGCTGGTCGATGTCGTGCGCGATTACAGCCTGGCGCAGGGCGACGTGATCGACGTGACCGATCTTTTGACCGGCTACGACCCGCTCACCGACAACGCGGGCGATTTCGTCAGGCATGTGTTGAAGGGCGGCGCCAGCTATGTGCAGGTCGATATTGACGGCACGGGCAGCGGTTCCGGCTGGGTCGATATCGCGCTGCTGACAGGCCTCCACCCCGTCGTGGGGCAGACGGCTGTCCTGTTCCTGGTTCCGACATAATCCCATGCCGCATCTTTTCTACCTGATCCGCCACGGCGAAAGCGCGTCGAATGCCGGAGAAAAAACGCTCGATGCCGCATCCACCACGCTGACGGAGCGCGGCTGGCAGGGCGCGCGGGCGAACGCGCTCAGCTTTCCGGATACGCCCGCACGCATCGTGACGTCGCGCTATATCCGCACCACGCAGACCGCCACGCCGCTGATGGAGCGTTTCAAGGGCGTGCCGGCGGAGGAATGGGACATCCACGAGTTCACCTATATGTCGGCCGATAAATACGCGGGCACGACAACGCATGAACGCCGCCCCTTTATCGACGCATACTGGCAACGCCTCGATCCGCATTTCAACGACGGAGACGGCGAAAGCTTCGCCGCCTTCGCAGGTCGCTGCCGCGCCTTCATCGCCCGCATGGGCGGCTCAACAGGCGTCACGGCGGCCTTCAGCCACGGGCATTTCATCCGCGGCGTGCTTCACGCGCTGGGTGGAAATTTCGACAGCGTCACGCAGGAAACAATGACGGCCTTCTGGCGCGACCATCACGCCAATCCCATTCCCAACTGCACGCGCTATGTTTTCGCCGTCGGCGGCGGGCATGTAAAGCTGCTCGAGCGTCAGGACGGCGCGGCCGAAAGCGTAAAGCAGGCGATCATCGACTGATTTGTCAGGCCGCCGCCATCTGGCGCGGGCCGCGTCCCAGATGGTTCAGCGCCATGCGCAGGAAATGGCTGTCCCAGCTGCCGCCGCCCGACTGGGTAAAGCAGTCGGGATACATGCCGGGGAAGGTGTTTTCATCGACGATCAGGTATTTCCGCTGCGCGTTCGAATAAATGAAATCGAAACCGATGACATCCGCCCCGAGCGCGCGCGCCGCCTTCAGCGCGACGTCGCGCACGGGCGCGGCATCGACCCAGTCCACGCCGCCGCCCTTGCGGTCGGCATCATAGACCTTCCAGTTATCGACGAATTTTTCCGGTTTTTTGCGGTAGCCATAGACCAGCTGCCCGTCGATGACGGTGGTGCTGATCCATTTCGTGATGTCGTTTTCCTCGAATTCCTCGCAGAATATCTGCAGTTTTTCGGGATAGAACGATTGCCCGTATTCGACCGCGTCGATCAGCTCGCGCGGGGTTTTCACCATATGGATGCCCTGCCCGAAAGCGCCGAGCGTGGGTTTCAGCAGCGCGGGCCCCGACGCCACCACATCCGCTGCGACGGTATTCGCGTTTTGGGCGGGGAACATCCAGAAATTCGCGGTCGGCAGCCCCGCGCCGCGCAAAATCGTATGCGCGTTGAATTTGTCGAGCCCGTTGATAAGCCCTTCGGGATCGGGCACCACGCGCGTCGATTTCGCCAGCGTGCGCAAAACCGTCACGCCCCAGCTGCCCGGCTGGTGCGACACGAAATACCACAGCACAAGGTCAAGGTCGGAGAGGCATCCGTTCGCGTCATACACCTTGCCGTTGCGCACATAGGCGGTGGCCAGGTCGCAGGGCACGACTTCGATATCGCTTTGCGCCGCAAGCCCTGCCACAACCGCCTGCCGCACATCGTCCGGCATCAGCCCGTTGCCTTCGATCACGTTGCCGGACGGGTGCTTGGGCGGCAAAAAAACGCCCACGCGTTTCTTGATTGTCATGTTTATTCCCCCTTTGTTTGTCGCGTCAGAACAGCCACAGGCCGTAACCCTGCGCAAGGTAATGCGGATACTGGTATGGCTTTATTTCCGCCAGCTCCACGACCTGCGGTTCTTCCGGTTCCGCCGCCGCTGCCTCCGGCTGGTCCCACAGCGGATGACCCGCCGCCAGTTCCGCCGCCGCATGGGCATAGACCGCCTTGAAATTTCCCTCGGTCGCCAGCGCGCGGCGCTGCCGTTCCGCGCTGTTGCCGTGCGACAGGATGCCCAGCAGCGTATCGCGGTACTGCTGGTAACCCAGTTTTTCAAAAAACGGCTCCAGCCTGTCGATCCATTGCGAAATATCCTCGCGCAAGGGGCGCACATCGCCGAAATCGTCGGCCACGATATCGGCGTCGAGCCCGTATCGCATCGCGCGCCATTTGTTTTCGCGCATCCGCCAGCTGGCGGGGCGGGGCATGTCGTCCAGCCACCCCTGATGTTCCGCGAACCAGTGGCCGAGGCAGTGGACGAATGCCGTGATCGCCGCCGCTTCCGCAATCGTCGCCGGCTGGTCGCAGATGCGGATTTCCAGCGTGCCGTAGCGGGGGCAGGGGCGGATATCCCACCACATGTCCTTGAGGTCGGAGATAGAGCCGGAGCGCGTCATCGCGCGCACGAGGCTTTTATATTCCTGCCAGTTTTCGAACTGGTACGGCATGCCGCCGATCGGCATCGATTCCGTCACGGCCGGGCGCATGCTGGCAAAGCCCGTGTCGCGGCCTTCCTCGAACGGCGAACTGGCGCTGAGCGCCAGCAGGTGCGGCAGGAAGCGCATGTAGAAATTGTGGTAACGGATGCAGGACTGCGTGTCCTTCATGCCGATATGGATGTGCATGCCAAGCGTGGTGAAGCGGCGGTACAGCTCCTGCCGCGTTTCGCGCAGCTGCTGGTAACGCGCGGTTTCCGTCGGCGCGACCTGGCTTTGCTTCAGCAGCGGCAGCACGCCCGCGCCCACCAGCATCGCGTTATGCGCGCCCAGCTGCGGCGTGATGCGCGACAGACGGTCGTTCAGGTGGATTTCAGCTTCCTGCGCGTTTTTGCAGACATCGGTCGTGATCTCGATCATGTGCTGGTACAGCTCGTGCTGCACGCCCGGATGCTTCGCGGCCCGGACGATGTCGAGGCCCAGCGGGGCGGGCAGGCAGGTCTCGCGGTTGACGATGCCGAATTCGCATTCGACGCCCAGCGACAGCGGCTCGCTCTGCATGAACAGCAGCTGACGGTTGATTTTGGCGAAGACGTTGTCTTCCGCCGACCGGCGCCTGAACGGCTTTAAAATTTTTTCAAGAAGGAGCATGTGATGCCTCTTTCTGCTGTGTCACGGTGATGTTGATTGAAGGGGCAGCCTTACGCTGCGGTATCCGCGCATCGGCATTTGCTGGGAGAGCCCTTTTGATCGATCCTCAAAAGATGCGCGGCGCTTCCCGCTGCCTTGATTCCAAAATAGCACCTGAAGCTTACATGCGTCTTACGCGCGGCATTTTTTTTGTCGCTGCGGGAATAAGCTGTTAATAACGCAAAGAATTTTTTTTTGAGTCCGTCAGGAAAGCCCGCGCAGCAGCGTGTTTATTGGCTTGACATATCATCGTGATACTCCTATTAAATCCCCCCATAAACCGAAAACAGGAGAATTTCATGACCAACTTGTTTCAAGGCAAGACGGGTGCCGAGATTGCCAGCGCTATGGGCGAACTGGCCAGCGCCGAACAGACCAGGGCGCAATTCGCAGCGCTCGCCGCGCTGCCCGCGGAAACGCGCGACTTCGTTGTGAACGCGCTCGAAAAAGACCTGCTGCAGCTGACCGGCACGTTCCGCACATATATCGACGACATGGGCATGGCTCCCGCCAAATCCGCCTGGGTCAACACCAAGGCGCCCGATACGCAGGCCGCCATCCGCGAAGAACAGGCGCTGATCGAAATCGTGCAGCAGCTGGCGGCGCTGAAGGGCAATGCGGCAGACCCCGTCGTGGTCGCCGCTGCGCAGGAAATCGCGAAACTGACACCCGCGCAGACCGAAACCGAAAACGCCGTCTATGGCGCGATTTTCGATGCGGTCGAAAAGGTGATGATTGCCAACGGCATCATGCCGAAAGCGGAAGAAAACGAGCGCCTGGAAAAAATCCATGACGCCTTCGGCTGGCGCATGTCGGTCGCGGTCAAGGAACATTTCAACGCCGCCGGAAAATTCCAGCAATTCGCGCAAGCCCCGACCGAGGCCGAAAACGAACAGCAAAGAAACGCGCTGCGCGGCCTGCTGACCAAATCGGACGAGGAAGCGACGCTGGGTTACCTGAAGGCGACCGATGTGTTCATGAGCGTCGCGCGCCGCGTGGGCAGCGATGCCGACCTTGCAGCGCTGCTGCCGAAAAACAACTTCGACGCGACGGATGTGGAAGTGCTTGAAAAACACAAGCTGCCGTCGCTTGCGGCGCTGGTCAAAACGTCGATCCAGAACAAGCCGAAATAAAACAGGCCGGAATAACCCCGGCTTTCGGCGCATCCTTGGCAAATATCCTGACAAATATCAAGGCATCATCCCCCCGCCGCCTGTAACCTGAAAAGGTGAAAGGCGCGGGGACGATGAAGCTTGCGGTCAGAAAATGCCTCGCCTGCACCGGCGGCGGGGTCAGCGGATTGCTGGCAGGCCATGCCGGTTGCCTTGGCGCGACAATTTTCGCGGGAGCCGCCGCCGCGCTGCCGCTTTCCATGTTTATCTTCGGCGCAATTGCCAGCGCCGCGGGGCTTGCGCTCTGGTTTCACTTACGTGGCGATGCGGCATCCCTGCGCGAAAAACAGGTTGTCATGGCAAGCGCTCTACTGGGCCTGCTCATCTCAATCGCCCTGCATCACCCGTCCTCCGCAGGTGCCGAAGAGATCACCTTCAACCCCTTCGACGCTTTCTGCGGCCAACTGCCGGGGTGATACCCGAACCGGCGTTTCGAATATATCCGTAGATTATTCAAATCCAATCATCGCTGTAAAAACGCATTTGTTCTCATGCATCATGTAGCATGATATAAATGAATAATGATGATCGTTCGATATAGGTGTGTGTCTTTAGATATCTTGAAAGCAGCGTGACATATGGATGAATTAGGTACGTGTCCCCGGAATTCCCAGGCGGTGATTGATTAAGGCAGCGCTTTTGGCTGTCCTTGACAATATGCCTCTCCCGCCCTACCTTTTTTAATATGAACTATCTTTTTGAAAAAATCGGCGCGCTTTTCAGCAGCGCATTTTCGGGCCAAATCATCGCAGGCCATTAACCCCTGTCCGGAATTCTCTTCCGGGCACGGGGCTCTCAAACACATTCAATCCTGACGTCTGGCAATCCCAACGTCTGGCAATCCTGACTTTCTGCGGGAATTTCCGCATCAACCCCTTTTGCAAGGAGGAGATTTATGTTGAATACACATCACGCATCCAAGCCTGAAATTCATGTCACCGATCGCGACCGCGAGATACTGGAGCGCCTCGCTTCCGGCGTGCGCGCCGCGTCCGAAGTGGCGGAAGAGCTGATGCGCGAGCTGGAGCGCGCCGGAACGGCGAAGGACGGCGATGCCGAAAACTATGTCGGGCTGGGCACAAAACTGACCTTCGCGACATCGGCCGGGGAAGAAAAAACAGTCGAGCTGGTCATGCCCGCCGAGGCCGATATTTCAGCCGGAAAGATTTCCATCATGACCCCCGTCGGCGTCGCGCTGCTGGGCCTGTCGAAAGGCCAGACCATCGAATGGAACGCGCGCGACGGGCGGGCAGGCACGCTGACAATCGTCGAGATTTTTTGATCGATGAGTAATCGGGCCGACGGCACAGGGGGTGATCGATGAAGGGTTGGCATTTTTCGTAAGTGGTTAAAAATCTCCCTTTGTCCTTCATTATGAATCCCGCATAATGCATTCGGCTTAAAACAGGGCGAAAGACAAACCGCGATGCCGATACTCGACTGGCTGGACAGGGACAAGCACACCAAAACGGCGGGCAGCGTTCCCTATCGCCTGCTGCGCCGGATATCTGGGGACACTATACTTAATTAGCAATTATCAAAATTAGCAATTATCAAAATCTCTCAAACCCGCTGTCCTTCGTGCTAACCTAGTTCCTGCAAAAAGGAACTTCCCTTGCCCCGCGACCCGCTAGACGTAACAGACTTCCGGATACTCCCCAGCGTCGCTCCCCGCAACGCGGGCGACGCGACGAAGGTGGAGGTGAAAAATTCCACCCCCGCCACCACCTACACCTATGACGCGCTGAACCGGCTGCTGACGGTCGTCTATCCCGCCGAAACCGCCCTCAACGCCACACTCAGCTATGACCTCTCCAGCGGCTGCGGCACGCCGTATAAGGGGCATCTGTGCCGCGTGGTCGACAATACGGGCACGACGAATTACCAGTATGACAGCCTTGGGCGCGTGACCAACGTATCGGAAACGCGCGGGGCGCTGACCTTCACGGGAATTCCTGAGCCACGTAGCTAATTATATCCGTCTGGGATATATGGGGAGAAGGTTGCAGCCGGTGTTCAAGAATCTCCTTGACTCCCGCCCTATGAAAATCATATGGTGCGGCCTATCTTGTTTTAGCGGCGCAATGCCGCGCGGGGGCTGAAGTTCCCGAATCTCCATAAAAATCAATAACAAAGGGAGACATATATTGTCACAGCTGAACGGTAAAAAAGTCATGATCCTCGTCGCCAACGGCGTCGATGAATCGGTAATGTCCACGGTCATGCGCGAAATGACCAAGACCGGCGCAACCGTGAAAACGGTCGGCACCGAACCGGGCCTCGTGAACAGCTGGAACGAAAATGCCTGGGGCCTGTATTTCCCCGTCGATCTGCAGATCAGCCAGACGCTGGGCGCGGATTTCGACTGCCTGATGGTTCTGTCGGGCACCCGCTGCATCCAGAAACTTTCCACCAACGCGCATTCGGAGCGCATCATCACCAGCTTCATCATGGCCGGCAAACCGATGGCGTTCATCGGCAACGCGGTCGAGCTGCTGGCGAAAATCAACCTCGCTTCCGGCTGGAACGTCGCGGGCCCTGCATCCGTGAAGGATGCGATGGTGGCGGCGGGCGCGCAGTTCGTCGATGAAACCGTCCACACGCACAACGCGCTGCTGACCGGCGAAGGCGCAGACGTTTCCGGCTTCATCGCCGAGACGATGTCGCATTTCGGCGCAGGCCCGGTTGAAATCAAGGCCGCCGCGTAATGAAGAACGAAGTCACCACAGCAGTAGGGGAGATCAAGGCGTCCCTCGACCTGCGGAGGAGGCATCTTTGACTGGGATCGCTCCGTCCACCGGCTCAATGAACTGAACGCGCTTGCGGACGACCCGGAACTCTGGACCAACCAGGACCGGGCGCAAAAGATATTGCGCGAGCGCACAAGGCTGGAAACGCAGATCACCGCCGTGCGCGCGATCGAAACCAACCTCAACGACCATCTGGAAATGATCGAGCTGGCGGAGATGGAAGGCGACGCGGCGCTGGTGGCCGAGGCCGAAAAATCCCTTTACTCCATTAAACAGGATGTCGCCAAGCGCGAGATGGATTCACTTCTGTCCGGCGAGCTGGATGGCAACGACGCATATCTGCAGATCAATGCGGGCGCGGGCGGCACCGAGGCGCAGGACTGGGCCGGCATCGTGCTGCGCATGGATACGCGCTGGGCGGAAAAGCGCGGGCTGAAAGCCGCGATGATGGACATCCAGGACGGCGAGGTTGCGGGCATCAAATCCGCGACGCTGGAAATTACCGGCGAAGCGGCCTTCGGCTGGCTGAAATCGGAATCCGGCGTGCATCGTCTCGTGCGCATTTCCCCGTACGATTCAAACGCGCGCCGCCATACCAGTTTCTGCTCTGTCGCGGTCACGCCCGTCGTCGATGACGAAATCGACATCAAGATCGAGGAAAAAGATTTGCGCGTCGACACCTACCGCTCCGGCGGCGCGGGCGGCCAGCACGTCAACAAAACTGAATCCGCGATCCGTTTAACGCACATGCCGACCGGCATCGTCGTCGCCTGCCAGAACGAACGCTCGCAGCACAAAAACCGCGCCGCCGCCATGAAAATGCTGAAGGCGAAATTGTACGAGCGCGAAGTGATGATGCGCGACGCCGAAAAACAGCAGCGCGAAGACGCCAAAACCGACATCGCCTTCGGCCACCAAATTCGTTCATACGTTTTGCAGCCGTACCAGATGGTCAAAGATTTGCGCACCGGTTTCCAGACCTCCGACACAGGCGGCGTGCTGGACGGCGACCTCGACGAAATCATGCAGTCATGCCTTGCCCAGAAGCTGAACGAAGAGAAAACAGGCAAAAAAGTGGCTTACGAGGATATTGACTAGGTTTTTGCAGGGTTTTGCGCATATTTCGCGCATGTTTTGCACGCAGCACGTCAAAAAATATCATTGAATTTCAATAACTTGCAAAATCACATTTTGCGATTTCGCATTTTCACGCTCAATGAAATCAAGGGGTTACGGGCGGCGCAATGGCGGCGGCGAGGCAGTCATCGAGCCTTTTTTCAGTTTTTTCGACCTGCTCCGGCGACAGTTTCATCGCAATCTGTGCGGGCCGGATGCCGGCATTCATGAAGCCTTTGCCTTCTGTCTGGAACGAAAGCAGCAGCCAGAAATACGCTTCTTCCAGATCCTGCTTGCCCGTCAGACCCATGATGTATGACTTCGCGAGCGCGCGTTGGGCACGAACCTCGCCTTTGTTCGCGCGCATCAGCATCCAGTCCTGCGCCAGACGCTTGGCCTCGGTGATGTCTTCCTTGCGCATCTTGTCACCGGCTTTTTTGAGATCCTTCAAGTCATTATGTTCGGGATTGAAGAGGTTCTCGCCGTCACTCATGCCGCCATATGCCCGGGAAAGAATCCGCCATTTGTAGGCCGCTATAAAATCAGATTTTATATGCTCCATCTCATTAAGTACGCTTAACATGTTAAAGATCGAGCCCCAGCCAGAACCCGTTTCAACTGCCTGTGTCCACCATTTTAAAGCAGTATCGTAGTCTTTTTTTCCATCGATGCCCTTGTAGTAAAGATAACCCAGCGCCGTCATGGAATCCTCATGCCCCTGACTGGCGGCTTTGAGATACCAATGTTCCGCTCCTTCGTCGCCAGCCTTGTCCTTCATTTCCGTGTACAGTTTGCCAAGTTCGAATTGCGCGGAGGCGTCGCCTTTTTCAGCGAGAATCTTCTGCCACTGGATAGCATCGGCAAATGCCCGTTCACGGTATTCGGGGCCGGCATAATTATAAACGGCGCGGTTGTTGTAAAATTTCGCAACCTGCTTCGCCGCTGCGGCATCGCCCTTTAATGCTTTGTCCTCCAGATCGGAAAACCCCTTGGGCCTCCAGTCGTAAACATCCTTCCGATAGATATCGAGCTGCGCCGTCGTGGAAGCATTCTCGATGGCGCCCAACATTTCCCGTTTGGTTAAATTGGTGTCATTTCTGTAGTGAATTTCTGACTGATTGGACAGCTTAAGCCAGAGATACGCTTCCGGATAATTTTTCCGCTTAAAGGCAAACCTCGCAAAGGATAGTTGCGCGTCTTTATCGCCTTTTTCGGCAAGGTCGTGATATGTTTTTTCAACTTCGTCGGAAATTATTTTTGCCGGATTATTGCGCAAACTTTTCTCCAGCCAAGCCAAGGCTTTCGGAGAACCCTGCGCCGCCGCCTTGCGCATCCATGCAGACGCCTCTGTATCGTCCGCTGGAATGCCGATGCCGTCGCTATATATCAGCCCCAGCCGGTATTGGGCTTCACGTTCCCCATTTTCCGCCAT
>JADYYV010000138.1 GCA_020853455.1 Alphaproteobacteria bacterium
CGCCTGAAGGCGGTGGCGACCCGATCCTGTTCCAGCACCTGTTCTGGTTCTTCGGCCACCCCGAAGTTTACATCATGATTCTGCCCGCCTTCGGCATCGTCAGCCAGATCGTATCCACCTTCTCGCGCAAGCCCATCTTCGGTTATCTGGGCATGGCTTATGCGATGGTCGCGATCGGCTTCGTCGGCTTCGTCGTCTGGGCGCACCATATGTACACGGTCGGCATGAGCGTCGATACCCGCGCCTACTTCACCGCGGCGACGCTGGTGATCGCGGTGCCGACGGGTATTAAAATCTTCTCCTGGATCGCGACGATGTGGGGCGGCTCGATCCGTTTCACCACGCCGATGCTCTGGGCGATCGGCTTCATCTTCCTGTTCACCGTGGGCGGCGTGACCGGCGTCGTGCTGGCGAATGCGGGCATGGACGTTGCGCTGCACGATACCTATTACGTCGTCGCGCACTTCCATTACGTGTTGTCGCTGGGCGCGGTCTTCGCGATCTTCGCGGGCTGGTATTACTGGATCGGCAAAATGTCGGGCCGCCAGTATCCGGAATGGGCGGGCCAGCTGCATTTCTATGCGACCTTTATCGGCGTCAACCTGCTGTTCTTCCCCCAGCACTTCCTGGGATTGCAGGGCATGCCGCGCCGTATCCCGGATTACCCGGATGCGTTCGAAGGCTGGAACACCATTTCCTCCTACGGCGCTTACACCGCCGGCGCTGCGACCGTGTTCTTCATGGTTGTCGCGGTCTATACGATTTTCTTCGGCCGCAAGGTCGAGGCGAATTACTGGGGCGAAGGCGCGAACACGCTGGAATGGCATCTGTCTTCCCCGCCCCCGTTCCACCAGTTTGAAATCCAGCCCGTTGTGAAAGGCTGACAATATCCATGACCGATTTCGCGACATACAGTTTCGACGCGGCGCCCGAATGCGCGCGCGAAGAAACGCGTATCCGCGATTTCATCGAACTGCTGAAACCGCGCGTGATGACGCTGGTGGTGTTTTCGGGCGTGGCTGGCATCGTGCTGGCGCCCGGCCACCTGCATCCGTTCCTGCAACTGGTCGCGGTGTTCTGCATCGCGGTGGGTGCCGGCGCTTCGGGCGCGATCAACATGTGGTACGAACAGGATATCGACGCCGTCATGAACCGCACGAAAAACCGTCCCATCGTGACGGGGCGCGTGGATTCGGCGGAGGCACTGGGCTTCGGCGTTGTGCTGACCTTTCTGTCCGTCGGCCTCATGGGCGTTGCGGTCAACTGGACGGCGGCGGCGCTGCTGGCCTTCGCATCGTTCTTTTACGTCGTTATCTATACCGTCTGGCTGAAACGCATCACGCCGCAGAATATCGTGATCGGCGGCGCTGCCGGCGCGTTTCCGCCGATGATCGGTTGGGCGGCGGTGACCGGCAACGTGTCGCTCGAATCCCTTGTCATGTTCACGCTCATCTTCCTGTGGACGCCGCCGCATTTCTGGGCGCTCGCGCTCTATCGCAATGACGACTATAAAAAGGCGAATGTGCCGATGATGCCGGTCGTGGCGGGCGAAGCGTCGACCAAGCGCCAGATGGTGCTTTACACGCTTCTGATGACCCCCGTCGTCCTTGCGCCGTATTTCATGGGCATGTCGGGCGTGATTTATCTGGTGATCGCGTCGCTTTTGCACCTGATGTTTATCGTCAGCAGCTTCCGCGTGCTGCGCGAAACAGGCTACCGCTTTGCGCGCCTGATGTTCGGCTATTCGATTTTTTACCTGTTCGCGCTGTTCACCGTCATGATGCTGGACAAGGTGTAACATGCCAAAATCCGAACTGCATAATCGCAAGAAGGCAAAAAACTACGCGGTGTTCCTGGCCGTGATCGCCTTTGTCGTGACCGTCTTTGCGGTGTCGATCATCCGCATGAAGGGCGGCTGATGATGGATCCGAACCTGCAGCGGAAAAACATGAAGGTTTTGAAAATCACGATGGGCGTCGTGTTTTTCATGGTTGCGCTGTCCTTCGCCTCCGTGCCGTTATACGAGCTGACCTGCAGGCTGATGGGCTGGGGCGGCACGACGCAGATCGAGGAAGTGAACGCCGCGAAAAAGAAACACCCCGAACTCGCGCGCAAGATCACCGTGCGCTTCCATGCCGACACCTCGCCCGGCATGCCGTGGGATTTCCGGTCGGAGCAGGGGCCCGTCACGCTGAACATCGGCGCGGACGGCTTTGCTTCTTTTTCTGCCATGAACCCGACGGCCCAAACCGTGACCGGCACCGCGGTCTATAACGTCACGCCGTTCCGCGCGGGCAAGTATTTCTACAAGACGCAGTGCTTCTGCTTCGGCGAACAGGTGCTGAAGCCGCAGCAGAAAGTTTCCATGCCGGTCGTGTTTTACGTCGATCCCGCCATCGTCGAGGATCCCGACCTGAAAGACATCGATACCATTACCCTGTCCTACACCTTCTTCCGCAAAGACAGCTCGGAATTGCAGAAGGCGATGGACGATTTTGTGAATGACAAAGGCTAACGAAAAGGAACACCGCATGTCCGATCAACCGGTATATGACCTCAAGGGCGGCAAGCCGCATCCCTATCACCTGGTCAATCCCAGCCCGTGGCCCTTCGTCGGCTCTATCACGGCGGGTCTGCTCGCGGCATTCGCGGTCATGTATATGCACAAAGTCACGATCATGGGCATCACGCCCGGCATTTACGGCGTGATCCTCGGCTTTATCCTGCTGGGCGCGCTGTTCTGGGTCTGGTGGAAAGACGTTATCCATGAAGCTGTCGTGGAAAAGGCGCACAGCCCTGTTGCTAAAATCGGCTTCCGCTACGGCATGGCGCTGTTTATTTCTTCCGAGGTCATGTTCTTCGTCGCCTTCTTCTGGGCATTCTTCAACGGCGCGCTGCGCCCGACCGAGGCGATCGGCTTCACGTGGCCGCCCACCAACGTCGTGCCGATTGATGCCTTCGACATCCCCTTCCTGATGACCATGATCCTGCTGCTGTCGGGCTGCACCGTCACCTGGGCGCATCACGCGATTTTGGAAGGCAAGCAGGCCGAAGCCACCAAGGCGCTGCTGATCACCGTCCTGCTGGGCGCGTTCTTCACCTGCTTCCAGGCCTATGAATATATGCATGCCACCTTCCGTTTCTCGATCGAAAACGGCGGCAACATCTATTCCTCCGCGTTCTATATGGCGACGGGCTTCCACGGCTTCCACGTGCTGGTGGGTTCCATCTTCCTGCTGGTCTGCCTGTTCCGCAACATGAAGGGGCATTTCACCGCGAAAAGCCACTTTGGATTTGAAGCCGCCGCATGGTACTGGCACTTCGTTGACGTTGTATGGCTGTTCCTGTTCGTCGCGATTTACTGGTGGGGCAACGCCTGATAATTCTCCTCTCCTTTTGGGAGAGGAGATGTCGCGGAAGCCACAGAGGTGAGGGTACTCCGTGCCGCAAAAACTTTCTGCGGCACGGAGTACCCTCACCCTAACCCTCTCCCAGAGGGAGAGGGGATTTAAAAAAACGTGTCCGTTTTTAGCGATATAAAATTCTGCCTGAAACCGCGCTGCCCTGTCTGCCGTAAAGGCCGGCTGTTCCGGCCGCATTCGATAACCGTCGTGCCGCGCTGCGCGGAATGCGATGCCGATCTGGGCGCGCATGATATCGGCGACGGGGCCAGCGTTTTCCTGATTTTCTTTTTCGGCATCACCATCATCCCGCTGGCATGGTGGTTCGAAAACGCCGTCCACCCGCCGCTCTGGCTGCACGGCATCCTGTGGCTCGCCGTGATGCTGGGCGCCATCGCGCTGCTGCTGCCGGTGGTGAAGGCGTATATTATTATGCTGGAATGGCGGCACCGGAAGGGTTGATCTGCCGTGTCAGCGCAGGCTGCCTTTATAAAAGCGTGCTGACGCACGGGAGATCCCTGCCTTCGCAGGGATGACAGTTTCGACGGGAGCCTTTGGCTGTTTCTTCGCTCCAGCCCCCGGAAACTGCGCCTGTTTTGCGTAAGATGGATCTGCATCGAAATTCGCCAGCACCTGATCGTAAAGCGCCATGCGCGCAACGCCGTATTCGATATTCAGGCAGTTACTCCAGAATTCCGCGCCGGGCGCGTGCAGCAGCGTGAAGCGGTCCTGCACGATGCTGGCCTGCTGTTCCATGTTGTATTCGGTCAGGTCTTTGCCCGCTTCCAGCTCGTAGTCGTATGCCGCGCGGTAATTGAATTTATGCTTCAGGTTCAGCTTCACGGCTTCGGCGATGGGGGCCAGCACCTTGTTCTGGTACTGCCACACATGCGTCATTTCGTGGATGAACAATCCCTGCCCGTAAACTTCCAGCTGCGAATAATCATCGACATAGCAGCCATACATATACAGGTTGCCGTTCGGCGCCATCGCCGTGCCTTCGGGGTGAAAGCCCGCGAATTTGCCGTCGTGGACGGTGACGGTGGAATAATCGATGGAATCGCCAAAGACGCTTTTCGCCAGCTTCACTTCGCCTGTGGTCAGCGGTCGGGACACCATGCGCGGGCGGCCTTTTCTGTAAAATATAAACCTAAAGATGACTCCACCTTTTTGCAGAACAACATTA
>JADYYV010000139.1 GCA_020853455.1 Alphaproteobacteria bacterium
CCACCAGACTTTTTCGATGTCTTTGCGGGTGGCCCTGTCGACATACATCGGCAGGTGCTTGCCGTCGCGGTGCGACATCAGGATCGGCAGGTGGAACATGCCGGCGATATGGTCGGCATGGGGATGGGTCAAAAACGTCGCGTCCCATTTGGAAATGTTGTGGCGCGCCAGCTGTTCCTTGACGTCCGGTCCCATATCGACCAGCAGGCTGGTCGTGCCGTCTTCGATGAAGATGGAGGGGGTGGTGCGCTTGTTGCGCGGCTGTTTAGGGTCGCAAGCGCCCCAGCCGCCGCCGGCATAGGGAACGCCATAGGCGGAGCCGCTGCCCAGTACGGTTATTTTCATGATGGTATCTCCGGAATATTAGGGGCGCGGCTGTTTCGGCTTCTTCTGCGCTGCTGCGGATGCCGCGGGGGCGGCATCATTCGCGGGCAGGCCGAAGCTGCGCTTGAGGTGCTTCGGCACAACACCGTTCAGGAGCACTTCTTCGCGGAAGAAGCGGATGGCTTCTTTCTGCGCTTCGTACTTTTCGGGATGCGCGCCTTTCAGCACGTCGGTTGCGAAATCAAGCGCATCGACCAGCTTGCGGTCGGTGACTTTCTGGGTGAAAAGTTTTTCCAGCTTGTCGGCCGCCTTCACCATTTCATCGTCGCCATGCTTGCGCGTGAAGTTCACGATCTCGTTGCCGAGATAGACGGGGGAATAGCCGGTCGGGCGGTATTCGGTCAGCACCTGCAGGAATTCGATGGCGGAGGTGACGATGGCGTGGTTATCGACCACCGTGCGCGACATCTGGCCGCGCTTGATGTGCTTGTGCGTGACGTACAGGTTGATCATCATTTCCTGCATCATCAGTTCCATGCGGTCGGCAAGGTTGGTGCCGGTCGTGTGTTCCTTGATGAAATCCTTGGCCACCTGCGGCAGTTCGGCGGGTTGCTTGCCGTATTGCTCCGTCCATTTGTAATCGGGATCGGTGCTGAAAATGCGCGGCTTGATCGAGGTGGGCTTTTGCGGGGGCTGGCCCTTCATCGCCATATACAGATCGAACTGGTAGGTCATGTTGTCGTGTGCCGCGCTTTGCGCGATGAACATGAAACCGATGCCGCCGTAGTTTTCGACAAGGCGGTCATGGCAGACGGTCACGACGCGGCCCTTGGAGGCGAGAAAGTCTGAGACGGCTTCGTAAACTTCGGGGAGCTTGTTGGGATCGACGACGGTGAACAGGTCGATGTCGGAATGGTGGTCGGCATGGCCGCGGCCGATGGAGCCGCGCAGGTAGGCTTCTTCGAGGAGGCCTTTATCGCGGAGCATCTCGAAACACCCCTGCAGAAGCTCGGCCTGCGGCAGGTGTTCCTGCTGGGTTGCTTTCAGGTGGGTAGTCAGCTCCACATCCGGGGCGCCGTTCGTCTTGTCGGCGGTCCTTGCCGTATCCCAAGCGTGTTTCAATTTCATGCTGCACCCGCGAAGTTAGAAGCTATGGAAATATCTACGCGGCTTGATTGTATATCTAATGAACATAAGGCGGTCAATGGGGTACATAGAAACCATTGGTAATACTGGGTTTTTTTTGAATGTAAATTCATATGACCGGAGCAGGAATTGGAGACTTTTGCTCAAAACATGCGATTCTCGATGTATGATATGATTGACATAATGATGATGAATTGCTAAAAACTTCAAAGGTTAACGACAGTGCAGGGACCGTAATCATGACCAAGGCATTCAAGGCAGGCGATATATTTGTGGCGCATCCGGGTCTGGATGCCGACCCTGAATTCGGCCGTGGCGTGTTCCTGGTCATTAAAACCGGCGATGCGGGTACGCTGGCGGTCAATATCGCGGGTGCCGAGATCATGGACGGCAAGGTGACCAAATCCGGCCCCATCGACGGTCGGGCGCTGCTGTATCTGCGCAAAACCGATGAAAACCCCGGCCTTGAACTGGGGGCGACCGGTTATTCCGCCAGCCCCATCTATCCCGATGCGGAAGGCATGGCGCTGCTGGAACAGAAACCCGATGATGCGCTGGTGCTGATGGGCTATGCCGGCTGGGGCAAGGGCCAGCTGGCGAAGGAAGCGAAGGCGGGGGCTTGGTTTGAATCCGCCGCCAGCCTCGAAGACCTGATCCGCCTGCCGCGCGAGGAGCGTTGGGATGCGGCGTCCAAGGGTGTCGATTTCAACCCGCCCAAACAGGAAGAAAAACCCGCCGCGCCCAGGAAAAAGCCCGGCAAGTCTTTCGATCTTTAAAATTCAGCGCGCTTAATTGACGCAGCTGCCCGGGCGGTCTTTCGTATGCTCGGTCAGTTCTGCCTTCGAGATAAAACCGTCGCGGTCTTCGTCCATCACGTCGAACAGGGGCATGTCGGTTTTGTCGGCCGCCTTCATTTCGCGGAAATTGATGCGCCCGTCGCGGTCGATATCCACCTGCGAAAAAGTCTTCACCGACATGCTGCCGATGCAGCCGTTCAGGTCGCGCATGTTGCTGCGGATATCGGGCAGTTCGGCGGATGCCGTGCCGGCGCAGGCAAACAAAATGACAAAACCGGCGGCGGTGACAAGTTTCGTTTTCATGACAGAATCCCCCTGTTGATTGGGCAATCTTGCTGTATCCAACGCATGGAGGCGGGCAGGGTTCCTGCATCAAAATGCCTGATTTTTATGATGAATCCCGGCTGTCTTTGACATTTATATATGGATCGGCGAGACTTATACTCAGATAGAGCAATATTATAAGGAGCATGAATGACCCTGCGTCTCGAAGCGGATGAATTTGGCACCATCGTTAAATCCGGCACCGTGGATGCAGCCATGCGAGAATCCGATTTCCTGCGCAAGGCCGTCAGGCTTTTCGATCTGCGCGAAAAAATCTGGGATGCATATACGGCGACATCGAACGAAGTCGATAACGCCGGATATGACGCGGCGGAGCGCAGCGCGCGCTGGCCGGGCCGCATTGCCTTCGGCATCGGTGCGATTGCCGCCGGCACGGGGCTTGCGATGACGGCATTCGCCGTGACGCCGATGGTGCTGGCGATGAGCGCCGGCGCTGCGCTGATCGGCGGTTTCAGCCTGCGCGGCATCGCGCGCTGGGTCGCGAAAATCGGCCCCGAGACCGAAGCCGAAGACGCGCAGGACGCAATCAAAAAGCAGCGCAAGGAACTGCACAACCGTATCGAAACCGCGATCAAGGAAATGGACGGCAATCTGCTGTCGCAAGCGCCGAACGTGCGCGAGGAATTCCGCTCCGCCTTCCGCCATGCCGCAATGAAGCAGGAAGTGCGCGAAAACCGCGCCCACCGCGCCAAGGTCGAGCAAAAGGCGGAGGAAACCGCCGAAGCCGCGCAGACCGCCGCGACCATGTCGAGCATCGCCGCAATGAACAGCGCGATGGCCGCTATGCGCCGTTAATGCACTGTTATCGTTGGTAAATACCGCTACTTCCGATTGTCCTGTGCATAACTGCGTAAACAACGTATAATAGGATCTGTTCGAATTCACGTTATGCATTGTTTACGGCCCTAAAGGCTTTCTCCATGACATCGCTTTTGTTCGGATGCGGAACTGCGCAATGGTTGCACGGTTTCTCTTCGCGCATTAAGCTCATCTAAAATGGAGGCCAATATGGCTCAAGGTACAGTTAAATGGTTTAACGCTCAAAAAGGCTTCGGCTTCATCCAGC
>JADYYV010000140.1 GCA_020853455.1 Alphaproteobacteria bacterium
CGCGACAAATGGAATGTTATATTTATAGGCAAAATCGAGCAGCGCGTCTTCCGTAGCCACTTCATCGACGGTGCCGTGACGTTCCAGCTCGATATACAAACGGTCGCCGAAGCTGGCATGCAGGCGCTGCAAAATCTTCTCCGCCTCGCCAGCGCGCCCTTCCAGTAGCATGCGGCCAACGCAGCCCTTCACGCCGCCCGTCAGGCAGATCAGGCCTTCCGCATGGCTTTCAAGGTCTTCCCAGGTGACTGCAGGTTTTTCGGTATGGGCAAGCGGGATGAGGAAGCTGTTACTCGTCAGCTTCATCAGGTTCATATAGCCCTTTTCGTTCATCGCCACCAAAACCAGTTGGTCGGGCATTTCGGATTTCTTGTTTTTCTGGTCGGTCTGGTCGGGGCGTTCCACCCACATCTGGATGCCCACAATCGGCTGGATACCCTCTTTCGCCGCCGCGATCGAGAATTCGAGCGCGCCGAACAGGTTACCTGTATCGGTCACGGCAACGGCGGGCATCCCCAGCCGCTTGGTCAGCGGCACAAGGTCCTTGAGCTTGATCGCGCCTTCGGCCAGCGAATAGGCCGAATGCACCCGCAGGTGGATGAACTGGGCTTTGTTTTCGGTCATTTTCTGCACTTCTAACACCTAGATTTGCACTCAAAACCTTTGAATTTCAATCATATTTTCGGGAAATCGCCAGACTTGACATAACATAAGATTTTGTCTTACACTCTGCCCAATTCACCAAGATAGATCCTTTGAGCAAAATCATAAGGTTGGGCACATGGCAGACAACGGAATAACGAACGAAGCACCCGCAGCCGACGACACGGTGCTGAAAGACAGCTCTACCGCCAGCCTGTCACGCACATTCCGCGCGCTGGCCGCGAATGCCCGCGAAGGCCTCGCCCCGTTCCGCCCCACTCTCGCGAAGCTCAACGAATTCGTTTCCAAGTTCCAGTCGGTTGGCATGGACCAGGTGGGTGTCGAGCTTGCCGGTTTCGACAAGCTGCGTGATTACAAGCTGATGAACCGCCCCGGCTCAGACAACCATGCGCTTTACGCCATCCTCAGTATTTTCGATGCGCGCTTCCTGATCTGGGTGCAGGAAGATAACAAGATCGTCACCTACACCGAAAACCTGAACAAGCCGCAGGCGAACATCCAGTTCCTCGACAGCGACGAATTCTGGTACAAGACCGAACGCTCCAGCGGCGGCACGTTGAAGATCAACCGCGAAGAGCCGAAATTCAACAGCTATGACCTGTCGGTTGAAGACGACGCGGTAAAATTTATGTCGGCGATTGCCGAAACGACGGCCGCGCTGGCGGCGAATGACGGCTTGCGTGAATTCGATGTGCCGCAATCAGGCAACGGCAGCCGTTCCCTGCTGAAAATCGCCTCTCCGCTCAAGCCGAAGTAATTCCCGTGGCCGAACAGACACCGCTATCGCGTGACGAATTGCGGAACGCTTTTGAAGCGGCCAAAACTTCTAATCGAGAGGCAAACGAAAAAAACGGCACGGCGAACATCCTCCGGCACCTGAGCGATACTGTTCGCCTGCTGCAGGAAGCAGCAATCGACATTACCGTAAAAGTCATGCCCGACGGACATTCCAACGCGTATGACATGATGTATGTCACCAGCAAGCCAAAGAGCAATTCGGGTAACATACAAGCCTACGGTTACATCCATATCGGCACGGCACAGCGCCTGTTTGCGATTGCAGACCAGATTGGCGGGGAAAAGGTGAGCCGCCTGTATCTGTCCAATTTCAACGTCACTGTCGAAGGCGGCCGCAGCAGCACCGATAATGGCGCAAGCAAAACAACGACAGCGATTCCGGGCGAAGTGTTCGATTTTGAAAATGACGCGGATGCGCTTAAAAAGCTGCAAACCAAGCTTGTGAACATTGCCGCCGAATATGTCACTGTGATGGAACAGGATAAAGCGGGCGTGTTCAACGCGCCTGCCGCCACCTACACCAAACCCGTAGGCAGGCTGAAACCTTAGACTTTTCCGTTTTTCAGTTCCAGAACGCGATGCATGCGGCCGGCCAGTTCGTGGTTGTGGGTCACGATCATCGCGCCGATCTGCAAATCCTCGATCGTCTGCATCATCATCTGGAACACGCCTTCGGCCGTTTTGGGGTCAAGGTTGCCGGTCGGCTCATCTGCCAGCAGCAGGGCCGGCTTGTTCACAAGGCCGCGGGCAATCGCCACGCGCTGCTGTTCGCCGCCGGACAGTTGCGACGGGAAATGGTCGGCGCGTTTTTCCAAACCGACTTTTTTGAGCAGGTCCATTGCGCGGTCTTTTGCCTCTTTAGGGGCTTTTTCAGCGATATATTGCGGCAACAGCAGGTTTTCAAGCGCCGTAAAATCCGACAGCAGATGGTGAGACTGATAGACAAAGCCGATCTGCGTGCGGCGCAGGCCGGTGCGATATTCATCCGCCATGCTTTCGACCTTGATGCCGTTGATGATGACGTCGCCGCTGGTCGGGTTTTCCAGCAATCCTGCGATTTGCAGCAGCGTCGTCTTGCCAGAACCGCTGGGCCCCAGCAGAGCCACCACTTCGCCCCGCGAAATGCTGAGATCGACGCCGTTCAGGATATGCAGGTGATGCCCGCCCTGTTCAAAGCTACGCTTGACGTTTTTAAGCTCCAGAACCTTATTCACGGCGCAACGCCTCCACCGGATCCAGCTTGGCGGCTTTCCATGCGGGATAGATTGTGGCGGCGAAAGAAATCAGCAGCGCCATTCCAACCACGACGGAAACTTCCTGCCCGTCCATTTTGGCTGGCAATTTTGACAGGAAATAGACTTCTCCCGGAAACAGCTTGGTGCCCAGCATTTTTTCAATGGCATGGCGGATCGCCTCGATATTCGCACAGAACAAGGTACCGAGCAGCGCACCCGCGAGCGTACCGGTAACGCCGATCAGCGAACCGGTATAAAGGAATATCCGCACAATCATGCCGCGCGTCGCGCCCATCGTGCGCAGAATTGCGATATCGCGCCCCTTATCCTTGACCAGCATAATCAGGCTGGAAATAATATTAAAGGCCGCGACGATAATGATCAGCGTCAAAATAAGGAACATGACATTGCGCTCCACATCAAGCGCGCTGGCAAGGCTGGCATTATTTGCCTGCCAGTTTGAAGTGCCATAACGGCCTTGCAACTGTTCTTCGATTTTTTTCTGCACGGCATTGATTTCGCGCGTATCGGCGGTCATGACCTCGATACTGCTCACCCCTTCGCCCATTTCAAAGAAGGCTTGCGCGTAGGGCATGGGCAGGAAGACGAAGCTGTTATTGTATTCGAACATACCGACATCGAAAATCGAGCCGACGGTAAAAGTGCGCGTACGCGGCATGCAGCCGAACGGCGTCGATTTGCAAGTGGGGGCGATCAGCGAAAACTTGCTGCCGATATCGAGCCCAAGGCGCGTCGCCATGCTGATGCCGATGGAGGCGTTTTCATCACCGAAATAGCCGGTCGCGGAAGCCTGCTGGACAATACCCTTGGCATCGCCCTTGCCGTTCTTGTCGGTCTTTTCCGAGAAAATAGGCTTGTTGTAAAAATCATCCGGCCGCAAACCGCGAACGACGACGCCGGATGCGCCGCCGGAGGTTTTCATCAGGGCTTGCCCCTCGACCGTCGGCGTCGCGCTGACGACACCGGGAACAGCTTTCAACTGCCCGACCAGTTCTTCATACGGGTACATTGCGCCGTTGTAGCCATAGACGTTGATATGCCCGTTCAGGCCGAGAATCTTGCCGATCAATTCGTCGCGAAAGCCGTTCATGACAGACATAACGATAATCAGCGTCGCCACGCCCAGCATGATGCCAAGGAACGAAAAAGCGGCGATGACGGAAATAAAGCCTTCTTTCCGCCGCGAGCGCAGATACCGCCCCGCCACCATCTTTTCGAAGGAAAAGGACATCAATACGCCTTCGAAACGATGACCTTTTTGCCGTCATCGGCAAAGGGCAGGCAGCGTGTCGTGACCGCAAATTCACCCTTGATCGCGGCAAATTCGGCCGAGTTCTGGATCAGGCTGTAATCGAGTTTCAACCCGCCCGTCTGTTCGGCGGCGAAGAAGTCGCGCACTTCCTTCAGCGTCTTTACGTCCTTGACCATGCCGTTCATGCGCGCACGCGCTTTTTCCAGCATGTCTTTCTGCATGGCATCGAGCGCTTCGGCGATCTTTGCGGCGACTTCATTGACGCCGATCTTCACCTTGCCGTCTTTGCCAAGATCGCGGCGGGTGAGCGTCAATTGGCCTTCCGAAATTTCGCGCGCGCCGATTTCAAGGCGCACGGGGACGCCGCGCTTGATCGCCGCCCACATTTTATCGGAGCTGCGGGCCTCGGATTTATCGACCTGCACGGTAATGTCTTTCGCGCGCAGTTCTTTTTGCACCTTGTCGCAGAATTCAAGGATGCCCGCTTTGTCGGCATCGTTGTTGATGAAGGGCAGGATCACGACCTGATGCGGCGCAACGCGTGGCGGCATAATCATGCCGTCGTCATCGCCATGCGTCATGATAAGCCCGCCGATGGTGCGGGTCGACATACCCCATGACGTCGTCCATGCCAGTTTCTGCGTGCCGTCGCGATCGAGGTATTTAATATCCGACGAGCGCGCGAAGGTTTGACCGAGGTTATGCGACGTCGCGCTTTGCAGCGCCTTGCCGTCCTGCATGAACGCTTCGACAGTGTAGGTTTCAATCGCACCGGGGAAACGCTCGTCCGGCGTCTTGCTGCCGGGGATGACGGGAACGGCCAGGTAATTTTCGATGAAGTCGCGATATACTTCCAGCATGCGGCGCGCATCCTGATCCGCTTCCTCCGCGGTTGCGAAGGCGTTATGGCCTTCCTGCCACAGGAATTCGGACGTGCGCAGGAAGATGCGCGGACGCATTTCCCAACGCATGACGTTGCACCACTGGTTCAACTTCAGCGGCAGGTCGCGATAGGACTGTACCCAGTTATGCATGGACTCGCCGATGATGGTTTCGGAAGTAGGACGGATGATCAGCGGCTCGGTCAGCACGGATGCCGGATCAGGCCCCAGCTCGCCTTTATCGTTCTTGGCGAGGCGGTGATGGGTGACGATCGCACATTCCTTGGCGAAGCCGTCGATATGGTCGGCTTCCTTGGCGATATAGCTCATGGGGATCAGCAGCGGGAAGTACGCGTTCTGCACCTCCTCCGCCTTGATCATCTTGTCAAAATGACGCTGGATGTTTTCCCAAACCGAAAAGCCGTAGGGCTTGATGATCATGCAGCCGCGCACGGGCGCGTTTTCGGCCATGTCAGCGGCCTTGATCACGTTCTGGTACCATTCGGGGAAATTTTCCTCGCGCGTGGGCGTGATCGCGGTCTTGGAATTTTTCAGGTTTTTTGCCGGCTCGGCCATGGGAAATCGCCTTTGTTTTGAAATGCGTGAACCTGCACAAAATTACCCAAGCGTGGGCAATTAATCAATGCTGATTATGTTTATTTTCGGCAGGCTTTTCTGCAGGTTTTGCAGGCTTTTCCGTGGCGCAGAGCTTGCGCAGGCTATCGGACGCCTTGCCATCCAGCGGTTCGCCGTTATAGGTGAACGCGCCGTTTTCAAACGTCAGCTCGCCCAAAACAGCATAGGTTTCCTTGGCCGTGGAACCGGGCAGGCCAAGATACTGCGCAAGGTCGATTGTGACCGGAATACGCACAACATCGGGCATCTGCACAGGGGATTTATTCAGGTCGGCTTCGACCACCGGCTTGCCCGTCACATCGATGCCGGGCTCAAAATCTACGCCGGCGGGTTTCTTGTATTCGACCGCACGGCGGCAAAAACCGTCATCAAGAGTGCTGCGCAGCTTGTGTTCGATGCAGACCGGCGTGAAAACAGCCGCAAGGCCGGCAAGGATAATAATGCTCTTCATTGTGGCGCTCCCCTGAACCATTCGCCCCAGCGAATGATATCCATTTCAACCAAGATATAAACGATCAGCATGATGACAGCAGACAAAACTGTATTGAGAACAAGTTTTTTCTTGAGATCGGGATTTACCGGCGCACCGGCGTCGTGCCCCTTCCCGTCATCGGTATTGCGCTGCACGCCCAGCGGCAGCACGGTGAACAGCATAATCCACCAGACCAGAAGATAGATAAAAACGACGGTTACCAGCGACATTTTTACACCCGTATCAAATGAACGCGCGTTTGCGGCTTGCGATCGAAACGCTCATTAAAGAAGCGGCGTGCGGTGACGCGGATAAGCTCGGTCACTTCATCGTCACTGCCACGCAGATTTTTGGGCATGTTCTGCAAAGCTTTGGCGACTTCCGCTTCGGCGGCGGCCAGATGCGGCGTGTCCTGGTCACTGGTTTCATCCAGCAAGCCGAGCGCCGTAATGCGCGGGTCGGCGACAAGGTTACCACGAGCGTCCATAACGACCGTCACGACTGCGCTGCCGTTAAACATCATGCGCTTGCGGGTCAGGATGGCTTCGTTATCAACGGGCACGATGCGGTTGCCTTCGATGGCAAGGATGCCGCTTTTGACTTCGCCGACGGGACGCAGGCCTTCCCTGGTGATCTCGATAACGTCGCCATTGACGGGGATGAATGTTTCCGGCACGCCGCATTCACGCGCAAGGTCGGCGTGTTTTTCCTGCTGCATATGTTCGCCATGCACGGGAATAACGGATTTGGGCTTCACCCAGCTATACAGCTGTTTCAATTCATCGCGATAAGGATGGCCCGATACGTGAATCGGCGCATCGCGGTCCGAAATGACGTTCACGCCATTGATCAGGAAGCGGTTCTTGATACGGTCAACCGCACGGTCGTTGCCCGGAATGGTGCGGGATGAGAAAATCATCACATCCCCTTCGCCGAGGCGCATGGCGGGATGGTCGTTGTTGGACACGCGCGCCAATGCCGCGCGCGGCTCGCCCTGCGACCCGGTACAGATATAAACGACATTCTCGCCGCCCGCGATATTCGCGGCATCGCCGTCGAGGAAAGGCGGCACATCGCGCAGATAGCCGCTGTTGCGCGCCGCTTCATCTACGCTCCACAGCGAACGCCCGACCAGAGATACCTTGCGGTTGTTTGCTTTGGCGGCTTCGTAAATGCTTTTGATCCGGCCGACATTGGTGGCGAAACACGTGACCGCGATTTGCGCGTCAAATTCACTGAACAGTTCGGTAAGGTTTTTCTGCACATCCAGTTCCGAGCCCGAATGACCCGGTACCATAGCGTTCGTGGAATCTCCGACAACCGCCAATACGCCTGCTTCGCCAAGTTTTTTCAAGGCGTCCGCATCCGTCAGGTCGCCCAACACGGGATCGGGGTCTATTTTCCAGTCGCCTGTATGCAGTACGGTGCCGATACCCTTGACCGAAATCGCGATAGACTTCGCCTCCGGTATCGAATGCGCCATGCGGATGAATTCCAGATGGAACG
>JADYYV010000141.1 GCA_020853455.1 Alphaproteobacteria bacterium
AAAGAAACAAACGTGCCCAACAAAGCAGTTTTTAGTCCGATATTTTCTCTTGAATGTTTCGCGTGAATCGCAGGTGCGCGATGTTTACCTGTTTCGGGCGCGCGAATTTTTTTACGCAAAAATTCTTGATCGCTTGAAAGCGGATGTGCGCGATTCTGCCGCTGTTTATTGATTCTTTTGAAGCCCGCGCCGATTCCAGGTTGCAAAAACAAAAACGCCGCGAAAAATTTCGCGGCGTTTTTGTTGTCTGGTGTGATTCCCCGCAAGGGGCACTACAGATTGTGTTATTTCTTGGCGATTTTCTTGATGCGTGCCGACAGGCGCGAGATTTTGCGCGACGCCGTTTTCGGGTTGATGATTTTTTTGCCGGCGGTGCGCGCGATGGAGGGCTGTGCCGCCTTCAGCGCCGCTTTTGCCGCTTCCGCGTCGCCCGACTTGATGGCTTCCTCGACCTTGCGGATACCGCCGCGCATTTCGGAGACGCGCGATTTGTTGAGCGTTGCGCGGCGTGCGTTGCGACGGATGCGTTTCTTGCCGGATTTGGTGATAGCCATTTTGTTTCAGTCTCTTTCTGCGGTTTTCAATTCGTTTAAATCTTTGGCGAAAGGCAGCACGGGAATCACCATAAATGGCGCGGCGCCCTTGGACTTGACGTTTTTAAAGGGGATGGGCGCATAAGTCAATAAACTTGTGGATAAGTGCAAGCCATTGAATTATTTGTCTTTAAAGCTGGCGGGGCGCTTCTCCCCAAAGGCTTTCATGCCCTCTTTCTGGTCTTCGGTCGCAAAAGTCGCATGGAACATGCGGCGCTCGAAGCGCAGACCTTCGGTCAGGGTGGTTTCAAAGGCGCGGTTTACAGATTCCTTGGCCATCATGACGACGGGCTGCGAGAAACTGCCGATTTTCTCGGCGGTCGCCAGCGCGTCTTCCAACAGCTTGTCGGCGGGCACGATTCTCGCGACCAGCCCTGCGCGCTCCGCCTCTGCCGCGTCCATCATGCGGCCGGTCAGGCACAGCTCCATCGCCTTGGCCTTGCCGACCGAACGCGTCAGGCGCTGCGTGCCGCCGGCGCCCGGGATGGTGCCGATGGTGATTTCGGGCTGGCTGAATTTCGCCGTATCCGCCGCGATGATGAAGTCGCACATCATGGCAAGCTCGCAGCCGCCGCCAAGGCAGTATCCCGCCACCGCCGCGATCACCGGCTTGCGGCAGCGCGTGATGCGCTCCCAGTTGCGGGTGATGAAGTCTTCTTTATAGACATCCATGAAATTCTTGGGCGCCATCTCCTTGATGTCTGCGCCGGCCGCAAAGGCCTTTTCGCTGCCGGTCAGCACGATGACGGCGATGCTGGCATCCGCCTCGAATTCCTCGACCGCGAGGGTGAGTTCATCCATCAATGCCTGGCACAGCGCGTTCAGCGCCTTGGGGCGGTTGAGGGTGATCAGCGCGGTTTTGCCGCGGCGTTCTGTCAGGATATGTTCATAGGCCATTACTGTTGTTCCTCTTGATACTGGCTGGAATCGCCGAAGTTCTTTTTCTTGCGCGGCGCTGGGGGCGGGGCGGGTTGCGGCTTCGCCTGCGCGGGCGTACGGTTCAGCTTCACCGTCGTCCTGCCATCGACGAATTCGGAATCGACGCGCAGCGTTTCGCCCTTGTCGTTCACATACACGTTCGGGTTTTGCGCGTTCAGCGGCTTCCACCCTTTACGGCGCAGCTGTTCGTTGTAATAGCTGTTCACCATCACGTCGTTGCCGGTGATGACGGCTGTGGTTTCGTTCGGGTTTTTCAGCTGGCCGGGGTTTTGCGCGTCCATTTCGGGCGCCGCTTCCTGCATGCCGTCCATCAGCGGGATGTCGTCCATCACCTGCGAATGGGGCTGGTCGTCATCGCCATAGGGATGCGCGGCCAGCGCAGGCTGGCCGAAAAAAAGAAAAGCGGCAGTCAGGAGAATGAAATTTTTCATGGATATTTTTACCCTAGTTTTGTTTGCGGGGACAATAAAATGTCGATCTGGCGCCCTGCGTGATTTTCTGGATACCGCCGGTTTTGTCGATATCGCAAATGCAGCTTTTGCAAGGCTGGTGATGCTTGCCATAGACCGCCCATTTATCCTGAAAATAGCCAAGCTCGCCGTCGGTCTGCACGTAATCGCGCAAACTGCTGCCGCCCGCCTTGATCGCCTGTTTCAAAACGGCGCGGATGCTGGCGATAAGTTCGCTGATTTCATCGGGCCGGATTTTGTGCGCGGCGCGCTGCGGGTCGATGCCGGCGCGGAACAGCGCTTCGGAGGCGTAGATATTCCCAACGCCGACCACCAGTTCCTGATCCATGATCGCCAGCTTGATGGCGATTTTCTTGTTCCGCAGTTTTTCCGCCAGATATTTCGCGCTGAATTTTTTGTCGAACGGCTCCGGCCCCAGATGGGAAAAGAATTTATGCTGCTCCAGTTCGGATGTGTTCGCTAGATCGACCATGCCGAAACGTCGCGCGTCGTTGAACACGATGCGCGTGCCGTTCTTCAGGTTCAAAATCATGTGGTCGTGTTTTTCAGGGTCGCCCTGTTCGGATTTTTTCTGGATGACCAGCCGTCCCGACATGCCCAGATGAATGATGAGCGTCTTTTTGTTATCAAGCTCGATCCGGATATATTTCGCGCGGCGGGAAATGTTTTTCACAGTCGCGCCCGCAATGGTTTTCAGATCGGCGGGGAAGGGGATGCGCAGGTTATGGCGCAGCGTTTCGACGCTCGCCAGTTTTTCGCCTGTCATGGATTTTGCAAGACCGCGACAGACGGTTTCAACCTCGGGTAATTCAGGCATGGTTCAAAATCCGCGCTGTTACGATATA
>JADYYV010000142.1 GCA_020853455.1 Alphaproteobacteria bacterium
AAACCGGCAACGATCCGCTGAAGCCGGTCTGAGATGGCTGCCCGGTCCAGCCGCCGCGACGATAAGCCTTTCATCCGCAAGGATGACGAGGTGTTCATCGAAAGGGGCGCAGGGCAGGGCAACTGGAAGGTCGCCGATGTGCGGTATAAAAATCCCGCCGACGTGACGGACGACACGGTGTCGCTGCTGCTGGTGCGCGGACCTTGGCACATCAGGGCGGAATTCAACCGGGAAACCATGCGTCTCAAAACCACGGGGCCGGTCCACAAATTGACGCGCGACATCCGCGCACCCGAAACGGCCAGGTTCAAGAAGAAGTTATAATTTATGCTGCCAGGCGAAATCCCCTCATTCATTTTCCGCGGCGCCGTGCTGTCTGTCGATGGCGCGGAGCAGGTCGTGAAGGATTTGTCGCTGGAACGCCCCGTGGTGAACGGGCGCATCGCGCGCGACGATGTGCTGTACCTGCGCTTCAAAAGCGGGCTGGAAATGGAATATGACGCAAAGCGCGTTGCCGAAATTCCCGGACGCATCCCCGATTTCCTGAAACCCGGCGAGAAGATATTCCTGCGCGAAACGCTGACCGATGCCTTTGCCAAGGCCACCAACGGCGTCTGGCAGATCGACAGCGTATCCGCAAAGCAGGACGGCGGCATCAGGCTGGTGCTGAAACGCGCGGCCGACAGGCCGGACAAGCCCAACGCAACCGCCTTTATTTCCCGCACCTTCAACAGCGACACCATGTCGGCAGTGGGCCGGAGCGAGCCTGTGCCGGTGCAAGCGGGCCCGACCGAGGCGCCGCGCGGCCCGATCATCGCGCCCCCGACGGCTGTGTTTAAACGCAAATAACCAAAAACTGTCCGGATGGTCTGGAAGACTCGCTGGAGAAGGGTTTTCAGCAGTTTCTGTATCAATTTTCGACTCCTTTCATCATTTTCATACTATCGCAATTATGGATAAAAGTCAAGAAATAAATGCGATATACGCAATTTTACAAACACCTTCAAATGCTTGCCGCGACGAAAAAATTGATTTTACGGCGGCATTGTCGCAAAGTGACGGGGCAGGCGACCGCCTGTCTTTTCACCGCATCAATGGGGTGTTGCGATGACTGCCGCGACCGACAAAAGCCAGCCTGAAATCGCCATCGTCCTGCCGTGCTATAACGAGGCGCTGACAATCGTGCCCGTGATACAGCAGATGCGCGCCGCGATGCCGGGCGCCCGTATCATCGTGTTCGACAACAATTCCAAAGACGGCTCCGGCGATCTCGCGCGGAAAGAGGGCGTCGAGGTGCGCGAAGTGAAGCTGCAGGGCAAGGGCAACGTCGTCCACCGCATGTTCGCCGATATCGACGCCGATGTTTATTTGATGCTGGACGCAGATACAACCTATGATCCCGCAACCGCGCCGCTGCTGGTCGATGCGATTTTGAACGGGCATAACGATATGGCCTGCGGCGTGCGCAAGGGCAAGGATGAATCCTTTCCGCCCGGCCATAAACTGGGTAACCGCATGTTCAACCTGATCGTGGCGGGGCTGTTCGGACGGGGGATGCAGGATATTTTCTCCGGCTACCGCGCCTTTTCGCGCCGCTTCGCAAAATCGTTTCCTGCGCATAGCGCGGGTTTTGAAATCGAAACCGAAATGAGCGTCTTTACGCTGGAACAGCGTTTGCCCTTCATCGAAATTCCGTCGCCCTATGGCGAGCGCCCCGAGGGTTCGTTCAGCAAGCTGCGCACTTTCCGCGACGGTTTCCGCATCCTGTTCACGATTGCGCTGCTGTACAAGGATATGCGCCCGATGATGTTCTTCGGGTTGATTTCGTTCTTTCTGACGCTGCTGTCGCTGTGCCTTGGCGTTCCGGTCATTCTTGAATATCTCGATACCGGATTGGTGACGCGGCAGCCGACCGCGATTTTGGCCAGCGCCATCGGCACGCTGGCGACGCTGCTGTTTGTCGCGGGTTTGGTCCTGAACGGCGTGGCGCGCTCTTACCGCGAGGCGCGGCATTTATGCTATTTGAACGTCAGGCGCTAAGCCTTATCAACCGCATCCCGCTGCTGCGGCGGCTGGGGCCCAGTTTCCTGCGCTACCTGCTGGTGGGCGGGCTGGGGTTTCTGGTCGATGCGGGGCTGCTGGAACTGTTTATTTTCCTCGGTCTGTCGGTTTATGCCGCGCGCGGGTTTTCGATGACGCTGGCGATTGGCGCGACATACCTGCTGCATAAAAACTTCACCTTCACCGATGCGGCAAAGCCCGCGAAAACGTCGGCGCAGGCGGCGGGGTTTGTGGCCTGCCAGCTGTTCGCCGCCGCGATCAATTACGGCGTGTTCTGCCTGCTGCTGGCGGCGCTGCCCGGCGGATTCATCGCGCGCATGTTTTCGCTCTGCTGCGGCGTGGGGGCGGGGCTGGCGGTCAATTTCGTGCTGCTGCGCTTTTTCGTCTTCCCGCGCGGGAAATAATCACTTCTTGTCCGACAGTTTTTCCTTCAGCGCGTAAAGCGCATCCAGCGCCTCGCGCGGCGTCAGGTTGTCGGGGTTGATGGCGCGCAGGGCTTCCTCGGCGGCGGAAGGTTTCGCGGGCGCTGCCTTCGGCACGACGCTGAACAGCGGCAGTTCCGCGCCGATATTTTTCGATGTCTTGCCGTCTTTCGGGTTTTCGAGGTTTTTCAGCACTTCCTCCGCACGTTCGATCACGGCGGGCGGCAAGCCTGCCAGTTTCGCGACATGGATACCGTAGGAACGGTCGGCGGTGCCGGGGGCGACTTCATGCAGGAAAATGATGCTGTCTTTCCATTCCTTCACTTTCATCGTGAAGCAGGCAAGATTTTTCAGTTTTTCGGTCAGCGTCGTCAGTTCGTGGTAATGCGTGGCGAACAGCGCGCGCGATTTATTCGCTTCGTGCAAATATTCAAGGCAGGCCCAGGCGATGGAAAGGCCGTCAAACGTCGCCGTGCCGCGCCCGATTTCATCGAGGATCACAAGCGAGCGCGATGACGACTGGTTCAGGATCGTCGCGGTTTCGACCATTTCAACCATAAACGTCGAACGCCCGCGCGCCAGATCGTCCGCAGCCCCAACGCGGCTGTAAAGGCGATCAACGACGCCGATATGCGCGGAGGTCGCGGGAACATATGCGCCGATCTGCGCCAGCAGCGCGATCAGCGCGTTCTGACGCAGGAAGGTCGATTTACCCGCCATGTTCGGGCCGGTCAGCAGCCACAGGCGCGACGCATCGGCCAGCGTGCAGTCATTCGCGATGAAATCGGCGTTCTGGCGTTTCAGCGCGAATTCGACGACGGGATGGCGGCCGCCTTTAATATCAAACGCCAGCGTTTCATCGACCAGCGGGCGCACGCAGTTGTTGCGGGACGCGTATTCGGCCAGCGCGGAGGCGACATCGATGGCGGCCAGCGCGTTGGCGGTGCGGGCGATGATTTCCGCCTGTCCCATGACTTCTTTTGTCAGCGCCGCGAAAAGTTCCAGCTCGAGCGCAAGGGATTTTTCGGCGGCTTCGGAAATCTTGCGCTCCAGCTCCGACAATTCAACCGTCGTGAAACGGGCGGCGTTCGCCATCGTCTGGCGGTGAATGAAGCGCGCGGTATCGGCGAACAGTTTGTCGCCGTTCGCGGTCGTGACTTCGATGAAATAGCCGATGACATTGTTGTGCTTGATCTTCAGCGTGTTCACGCCCGTCGCCTGCACATATTCGGCCTGCAGGCGCGCGATATGCTGGCGGCTGTCGTCACGCAATACGCGGAGTTCATCAAGGCGCGGGGAATAGCCATGCGCGATAAATCCGCCGTCGCGGGCAAGCACCGGTAAATCCTGCGCCAGCGCGCGTTCCAACTGGTCGATCAGCGGATGGTGCGAACCCCAGAGTTTCAAAATGTCGAGCGCGTCGGTCAGGCCTGCGGGCAGGGCGCTGCCGCTTTTGTGGATGACATGGAACAGCTGCACCGTTTTGCCAAGCGTATCGCGTATGGCGGCCAGATCGCGCGGGCCGCCGCGGTCAAGGCTGAGGCGGGCAAGCGAGCGTTCGATATCGGCGCAGCCCTGCAAAAAACCGCGCACATCGGCGCGCAGATCGGACAGTTTGAAAAAATGCGTGACCATATCACGCCGGCGGTCGATTTCGGCGGGGATCGTCAGCGGCATGGCCAGATGTTTTGCCAGCAGGCGCGCGCCGGCACCCGTAATCGTGCGGTCGATGGTGTGCAGCAGGCTGCCCGCGCGTTCGCCCGTCATCGTCGATGTCAGTTCAAGGTGGCGGCGCGTCGCGGCGTCGATTTCCATCACCGAACCCAGCGCCAGCTGACGCGGGGCGGAGAGGCGCGGGAATTTGCCCTTTTGCGTCAGTTCGACGTAATCGATCAGCGCGCCCGCCGCCGCGATTTCCGCGCGGCTGAAACCGCCGAAGCTTTCGAGCGTGGAGACGCCGAACATCTGCTCCAGCCGGCGGCGCGCGTTTTCGGCATCGAAGCGCGAACCGGGCTGCACGGTCAGCTTGTTGCGCACATCGGCGAAAACCTCGAAATGGTTTTCGTTTTGCGTCATTTTTTCCGGCACAAGAATTTCATTCGCGCCGACACGGCCCAAAGTCGCGCCGAGGTCGCGCGGCAGCACGGGCTGCAGCGTGAAATCGCCGGTCGACAGGTCAAGCCACGCCATGCCGATCGCGCCCGCAATTTCGGCCAGCGCCGCAAGGTAATTGTTCGCGTTTTTTTCCAACAGCGTGTCTTCGGTCAGCGTGCCGGCGGTGACGACGCGCGTGACGTCGCGGCGCACGAGCGCCTTGTATCCGCCGCGCTGTTTTGCTTCCGCGGGCGTTTCGACCTGTTCGCAGATCGCGACTTTGTGGCCGAGCTTGATGAGGCGGGCGAGATAGGCTTCATGCGCATGCCACGGCACGCCGCACATCGGGATTTCGCCGCCGTTATGCGCGCCGCGTTTTGTCAGCGTGATGTCGAGCGCAGCTGCCGCCGTAATCGCGTCATCGAAAAACAATTCAAAAAAATCGCCCATGCGGTAAAACAGCAGGCAGTCTTTGTGCTGTTCTTTTACGGCGTGATATTGCGCCATCATGGGTGTGGCTGCGGCCGCCGCGGGCGCGGGGGCGGTTTCGGGCGTTTCGGTCGCCGGAATTTCACGGGGGGCATTTTGCATAGACAATTTTTAAAGGGATTCTAGGCCCTGCGCAATAGGCTGAAATCGCAAGGAATTATCACCTTCTAAGTCCTTGACTTGTCACAACTTGGCCGTATTATGGGCTCCCGTTTTAACGCCAATTTATAAAAAGAGGGTTCTATGTCCGACGAAAACAAAAACCATCAACGCGCTGAAAAAACCACCACCTATCTGGCGGGCGCAGGCACGCTCTCGACCGGTCTCTGGGCGCTTGGCATGACGCTGACATTCCCGATCGTTTCCGTCGTCGGCATCGCGGGTCTGGCGTATTACGCGACCACAGAAAAAGGCCGCAATAACTTCCAGAAACTGGGCGACCAGTTGGTGAATCTCGGCCAGGACCTTGTTTCGCACATCTCCGAAGATTTCGGCCGCGTGAAAAACTGGTGGAACGCGCGCAAAGAGCGCAAAGCCGCCGAGAAAAAAGAGTCGATCGAACGCGCGAACAGCACGTTCAAAAACGCATCGGTCGAGCCCGGTTTCAACAACGCGGCGAAGCCCGAAGTTGTGGCAGCGCCCGCGATCGAAGCGCCGAAACCGGCACCCGTGCCGCCCGCGCCGAAGCCGTAAAAACACAAGAATCGATCGTTTGATTCGAATGCTGGAAGTGGGTATTTTGCTCACTTTCAGCATTTGTGTTACTATTGCACCCCATACATTAAAGCATTGATATTAATAATAAATATGGCTTAACGCCGTCCACAAAATTGACATATTTGCCTTTCCTTCCTAGACTCGTATCAACCCTCCACAAGGCGGGCATGGATCAACAAACGAAAAGGCACAAGACTGATGGCAGTTACCCCCGAGACCCCCGAAACCGAAACCACCGGCAAGCTTGGCCGGCTTGGATCATACGCGCTACTTGGCGGCACCGCCGTCGCGTCATGGTTCGTGCTGCCCGTCGTGGCGGCGATTGTGACGGCAGCGCCGCTGCTGAGCGCCGTCGTGGCGATTGGCGGCGCGGCTGCAGTTGCCGCGAAAAAAGAGTGGCGTGAACCCGCGCTCGGCTTTTTCAAAAAAATCGGCGGCATGTTCGGCGACGCTCTGAAACAGGTGATCGGCGATTACCGCGGCGCGCGCGACTGGGCGAAGGAAAAGGCGGAAGAACAGAAACTCGCGGTTCCCGCCAATGACGACGCTGCGCCGTCCACTCTGGGCGCAAAAGCATCGGCTGCCGATTTCAACGCATCGGCCGACCCTGCCGCATCGGTCAAGGTAACGGCGAAACCCGCGCCGAAACCCGCGCCGCTGCCCACGCAGCGCCTCGGCTAAACCAACCAGCTTCTTGAACAAGGAAGAGAGCCCCGTCGCTGCCGCGATGGGGCTTTTTTCTGGGGCAAAGCAATACGCCGAAGGCCATACCGGCGAAAGCCGGTAGCCAGTTTATAAAACCGATACCGCAATATTTCGAGATAGTAATTTTATAAACTGGATCCCGATTTTCATCGGGATGGGCGCTGGCGCGCAGGGAAAAGCTCTAGCGTGTTTTCAGACAGTACGCCTTGAAATTATCCATCAGCTGCCGCCACAGGCTGCGGTATTGCTCGACAAGTTCGGCGCGCTGCTGGTCGCTAAAGATGTCCCAGCCGGACTGGCACATATAAAGGTTCGTGCCGTCGTTATAGCTGGAGAGCAGGAATTCGACGCGAGTCGGACCCGGCCATCCGTCATCGGTCCAGTTCAGCTGCAGGCGTGTGTTCGCTTCGATCGCGGTGACAGTGCCGCGCGTGGTGTGCTCGATGCCGTTATGGTCTGTCCATGGCTGCAGCGTTTCGTCGCTTTCCTGCACATGCAGGTTCACGCCCTTGCCCCACCATTGCTGGATATGGTCGTGGCGCGTCAGGAATTCCCAGACGGCCTGACGCGGCGCGGCGATGAAAATATCGTATTCGATCATCCTTCAAGGTCCTTGAACGGGGGGAGTGACAGGTAACGCTCCGCCATGCTGGGGATGATGGTCACGATCATCTTGCCCGCCATTTCGGGGCGTTTGCCGACCGCGATGGCGGCGGTGATGGCCGCGCCCGACGACACGCCGACGGGAATCCCTTCGGTTTTCGCGACATGGCGCATCATGGAATAGGCGTCATCGTTGGAAACGGGGATGATTTCATCGATCAGCTTCACATCCAGCACGCCCGGCACGAAACCCGCGCCGATGCCCTGAATTTTATGCGACCCCGGCGGCTTGCCGGACAATACCGCGCTGTCGGCGGGTTCGACCGCGACGGTGCGGAAGGACGGCTTTTTCGCCTTCAGCGCCTGCGAGACACCCGTGAGCGTGCCGCCGGTGCCGACGCCGGAAATCAACACATCCGCCTTGCCATCCGTATCGCGCCAGATTTCTTCGGCGGTGGTGCGGCGGTGGATATCGGGGTTGGCGGGGTTGTCGAATTGTTGCGGGATGAAGCTGTTCTTGTGCTTCTCCGCCAGTTCTTTCGCGCGGGCGATTGCGCCGCTCATGCCCTTGTCGGCGGGGGTGAGGTCAAGCTCCGCGCCGAACAGGCGCAGCATCTTGCGGCGTTCGAACGACATGCTTTCCGGCATGGTCAGGATCAGGCGATACCCCTTTGCCGCGCAGATGAAGGCGAGGCCGATGCCTGTGTTGCCCGATGTCGGCTCGATAATCACGGTGTCTTTGTTGATTTTGCCCGATGCTTCGCCCGCTTCGATCAGCGAAATTGCAAGGCGGTCCTTCACGCTCGACAGCGGGTTGAAGAATTCCAGCTTCAGCACGATATCGGCCTTGATGCCGTGTTCGGCGGTCAGCTTGGGGATGCGGACGAGGGGGGTGTTGCCGATCGTCTGCCATATATGATCGTGGATGTTCATGACGCTTTTTTCGCCGTTGTGCCGGTGGAACCGAAACCACCCGCACCGCGCGCCGTTTCATCGAGCTGCTCGACAAGGTTGAAGCTGACGCGCGTATATTGCGCGACGACCATCTGCGCGACGCGCATGCCACGTTCGACCGTGAAGGGTTCGGTGCCGAGGTTCGCCAGAATGACTTTCACTTCGCCGCGATAATCGGCATCGATGGTGCCGGGGGAATTCAAAACCGTCACGCCGTTCTTGAAGGCAAGCCCGGAGCGCGGGCGCACCTGCGCCTCGTATCCTTCGGGCAGGGCGATGGCAAGGCCGGTCGGGATCAGCTGGCGCTCGCCGGGTTTCAGCGTCACGGGCGCATCGACCGCGGCCTCCAGATCGACGCCCGCCGATAATTCGGTCGCGTATTTGGGCAAGTTCAGCCCCTTGGCGTTCGGCAGCTGGGTAATGGAAATGGCGACGGTTTTAGACATAATATTCTCCAAAGGCGCGGTTTAGAATATATGTATTTAACCTACCTCGTGGCAGAATGACAAGGCGGCAGGCTATGCCGCATGAATTTTATAAGTTTATAAGGATGAATTCTGATGCGCCTGTTCCTTGGCCTGATGGCCGCCGCCCTGATTGCCGTTTCAACGCCCGCCGCCGCCTGTTCGCCCACGGTGAACCAGCTGTCGTTCAAGCAAAAAGCCGAAGGCAGCGATATCCTGTTCATCGGCGGGGTGGAGGAAGCGGGCGATGACTACGTCATCTTCCGCATCGGCAAATCCGGCAAAGGCGCACCCGCCGCCGGCGAAACCATCCGCCTTGCGCATCAAGGCTACGGCACCTGCGGCGAACTGAAATTCGAAACCGGCGATGTCTGGCTCTATGCGGGTGACTCACCCCTCGGCGCATCCCGCAAGATCGAGGAGAAGGATCTGGAAGCGGAGATTGCGGCGGTGGTGGAGAGGTTGGATAGCGAGGGGAAGTAAAGCGCATTTGCGCGAGGCTCATAAAAACAGAAATAGCCTTCTCGGAACACCAATAAATGGTTGGCGACATGAATAATATTAGGGGTGTTTTGAAAACAAACTTTTTAAAATTTACATTTGTATTTTTAATTATTTGTTTGCTCTGTTACCAAAGTTTATCGATTGGAAAATTTTGCTATTCCGAAAACAAATTTTTGAGCAAGCAAGAAATTATAGATCGTTATTTGTTAGGCCCTGACTGGATATTCATGACTCCGGAGCAAAGAACTGCAAAACTATTAAAATATAAAGATGTTCGACTTGAGTGCTGTTATGTAGATGAAGAATATGATCAGAGTGTTTGGGACGTTGTTCTTAATACCTTAATATTCTGGAAGTCGTATTACTCCATAGAGGCTTATGTTCTGAAGTCCGCACCTCCGGAAGCAGACGCACCTTATTATCATGAATTCGGCTTAATTGATTCATGTGGATATGGAGTTCCCGATGCCTTTGGTGAGTATATATCAGCCAGCGATTATTCGAATGCACTGAGCCATGTTAAGCGCTACAGGAAGGATCACGGCTATGCCGATTGAAGGTAAAGGAAGCGTCTAATTACTCAGCAATGATAATATTATCTCTAGGCGCTCTATATTTTCATCTCGCCAAAGCGTTGTATAGATGACGTGATTACAGCTTATTCCCGATATGTATCGCCGCGATTCCGCCTGACAAATTCACGACTTTCACGTTTTCAAACCCTGCGGTTTCCAGACGCGCGGAGAGTTCGGCTTGTTTGGGGAACTGGCGGATGCTTTCGACGAGGTATTGGTAGCTGTCGCGGTCTTTGGCGACGATTTCGCCGATCTTGGGGATGATGTGGAAGGAATATTCGTCATACACCTTCTGCAGCGCGGCGTTTTTCAGGTGGCTGAATTCGAGGCAGAAGAATTGCCCGCCCGGCTTCAGCACGCGGTAGGCATCGGCCAGCGCGTTGTCGATATGCGTCACGTTGCGCAGGCCGAAGGCGATCGAATACAGGTGGAATTCGCGGTCGTCGAAGGGCAGGGATTCCGCGTTGCCTTCGACCCAGTCGAAGCCTTTTAAATATCCGCGGTCAATGGCGCGGTCGCGGCCGACCTTCAGCATTTCCTTGTTGATATCGCAGACGGTGATTTTCGCGGACTCGCCGGCCGCCTTGCGGTAGCGGAAGGCGATATCGCCCGTGCCGCCTGCGACATCCAGCAGCTTGCGGTTGGCGCGCGGGTGCATCATCTGCACGAAACGGTTTTTCCAGAGGCGGTGGATGCCGCCCGACATCAGGTCGTTCATCAGGTCGTAGCGCGATGCCACGTTATCGAACACGCCCTCGACCAGTTTGGTTTTGTCGGACGGGTTGACCTTTTTGTAACCGAACCAGTCTTTTTCCTTGTTCTGCATGGTCACCCCCAAACTTTCCACATGGTGCGGATGCTGACGCAGATGACGAGCAGGCCGACAGCGATCATGAACGGTTTCACCGGAATGCGTTTCGTAAGATACGCCGCGATGGGGGCCGCCAGCACGCC
>JADYYV010000143.1 GCA_020853455.1 Alphaproteobacteria bacterium
GAATCGAAATTCAGGCGGATGGCGATGTCGGCGGCTTTCTCGCCATGTTCGTCGCGGGCGGTCACATCCACGTCGTGCTTCAGCAAGACCTCGATCGCCTCCACATTCGCCCATTGCACGGCCAGGTGCAGGGCAGGGCTGCCATGTTCGTCCTTCGCGTTCACGAGCGCCGGATTGGCGGCCAGTTCCAGCGCCATCATGCGGTAATCGTTCGTTTCGCAGAACATCAGGAATGTTTTGACGTCGTCTTGCATCCCAAGACTATAGGCCGTCAGAATGTATTATGCAAACCGATTCTCAGAGCAAAAAGATGGTCGCAAGGCCCAGAAATGCCATGAATCCGACCACATCCGTGACCGTCGTCAGCAGCACGCCCGCGGCCGGGGCCGGGTCCAGCCCCAAGCGGGACAGCGTGACCGGAATGATCGCCCCGAACAGCCCCGCCACAAAAAGGTTGAGAATCAGCGCCGCCGAAATAACGCCGCCCAGCACAAGGCTGCCGAACCACCACGCCACCAGCCCGCCCAGCAGCAGGGCAAACAGCCCGCCGTTCAAAAGCCCGACCATGCATTCCTTGCCGATCACGCGCCAGGCGTTGGCGGCGGATACTTCTTTGGTCGCAAGGGCGCGAATCATGACGGTTAGCGCCTGCGTGCCCGCATTGCCGCCCATCGACGCGACGATCGGCATCAGGATCGCCAGTGCGACGACTTTTTCGATCGATTTTTCAAACACGCCGATGACCGATGCCGCGATGAAGGCGGTGAAGAGGTTGACGATCAGCCATGTCGAGCGCGATTTCGCGGTGGAGAACAGCGTGCGCGTGATGTCGCTGCCCGAGACACCCCCGAATTTCAGGAAGTCTTCCTCCGCCACCTCGTCGATCACGTCAACGATGTCATCGACCGTAATGACGCCGATCAGCCGGTTGTCGCTATCGACGACGGGCGCAGACAGCAAATCCTTGCGGCGGAACTGGAACGCCACCTGTTCACGGTCCATATCGACCGGCACGGTCACATGTTCGTCGCTCACCAGCGTATCCACCTTGACCGCGCGCTGCGCGCAAAGAACGGATGACAGCGTGACCGCGCCCACAAAACGGTGCATCGGATCGACGATGAAGATGTCGTAAAACTTATCGGGCAGCGCGTCGGATGCCGCGCGCAGGTAATCGACGATCTTGCCGACCGTCCAGAATTGCGGAATCGCGACGAATTCGCGCTGCATCATCCGGCCCGCGGAATCCTCGGGGAAGGTCAGGCCTTCTTCCACGCCCGCGCGGACTTTACGCGATAAATGCCGCATGATTTCGTGGCGGCGCTCTTCGTCAAGGTCGTCGATCAGGCGCAGCGCGTCGTCCGATTCCAGCTCGTTCACGATCGCGGCCACATGCGCGCCCGACATGTGCTCCAGCAGGTCGTTCAGCATTTCGTGGTCGAGATAGGAGAATGTTTCCGGCTGGATGACGGTTTCCAGGATTTCGACCAGCTGGTGACGCGCCGACGGCGACACCTTGATCAAAAGCTCGGCCGAATCCGGCGCCGACAGGTCGCGGCATAACTCCTGGATGCGGTCGGTATACTGGTGGTCGAGCAGTTCGAGGATCTCGGAAATAAACGCGTCCGACAGGCCGACCTGATGCTCGTCATCGGGCGCCGCCTGCTGTTCGGGGGCTTCTTGTATCTCCAGCCCTGCTTTTTCCTTTTCCTCTTCCATTCCTTCAGCCACGCTTGCGCTTGGCGGCGGGTTTGGATCTGGTTTTCGGTTTCTCTTTCGCCTTCGCCTTCGGGGCTTTTTTGGACGCGCGGGATTTTGCGGTTTTCTTTTCGGCGATCACATCCGCACAGGCCGAGGCATAGGCCGCCGCATTCACGATCCCGCGCGACGTGACGGAAGGGATCAGGATATGCGCGGGCTTCGCCGTGCCCAGCAGCAGCGGGCCGACGGCGATACCGTCCGACAGCGTCTTCATCATGTGGAACACGATGTTGGCGGCGTCGATGTTGGGCATGATCAGCAGGTTGGCCTGCCCCTTCAGCTCCGAATTCGGGAACATCATTTCGCGGATGCCTTCGTCGAGCGCGGCGGAACCGGTCATCTCGCCTTCGACTTCCAGTTCAGGCGCGCGTTCGCGGATCAGCTGGGTCGCGTCGCGCATCTTGATTGTTTCGGGGCGCTCCACGCTGCCGAAATCGGAATGGGACAGCAATGCAACTTTCGGCACCAGACCGAAGCGGCGCACTTCTTCCGCCGCCATCAGCGTCATGTCGCACAACTGCTCTGCCGTCGGGTTCGGGTTGACGAAGGGGTCGCACAGGAAAAACGTGCCCTTGTTGATAATCATGACCGCCAGCGACGCATAGGTCTGCGCGCCCGGCGCCGGGCCCAGCACGTCGGTAATGTATTTGTAATGGCGGTCGTAGCGGCCGATCGTGCCGCAGATGAGCGCATCGGCTTCGTCCTTTTGCACCATCAGCGCGGCGATCACGGAATTGCGTGTGCGCACCATTTGCTTGGCAATCGCGGGCGTCACGCCCTTGCGCTGCATCAGCTTGTGATAGGTCGTCCAGTAATCGTTATAGCGCGAATCCATTTCCGGGTTGACCAGGTCGAAATGGACGTTCTTTTTCAGGCGCAGGCCGAGTTTTTTGATACGGCTCAGGATGACGTCTTCGCGGCCGATCAATATCGGTTTCGCCAGTTCCTCGTCGACGATGGTCTGCACGGCATGCAGTACGCGGGTTTCTTCACCCTCCGCAAAGGCGATGCGTTTCGGGTTGTTGGCCGCGCGGTCGTAAATCGGGCGCATCAGCTGGCCGGACTTGAAAACGTATTTCAGCAGGCTTTCGTGGTACGCGTCGAAATCCGCGATGGGGCGGGTGGCGACGCCGGAATCCATCGCGGCCTTTGCAACCGCCGGCGGTAGTTTTAAAATCAGGCGCGTATCGAACGGTTTCGGAATCAGGTATTCGGGTCCGAAGCTGAGCGGGATATCGCCGTAAAGCGCGGCAACCTCTGCCGTCGGTTCTTCATGCGCGAGTTCGGCGATGGCATTGACGCAGGCGAGCTTCATCGCTTCGTTGATCGTGGTCGCGCCCACATCCAGCGCGCCGCGGAAGATAAAGGGGAAACACAGCGCGTTGTTCGCCTGATTGGTGTAATCGGAACGGCCCGTGCAGATCACGGCATTCGGCTTGGCCGCCCGCGCTTCTTCGGGCATGATTTCGGGAGTCGGGTTCGCGAGCGCCATGATCAGCGGCGCATCCGCCATCGTTTTCACCATCGCGCCAGTCAAAACGCCGGGGGCGGACAGGCCCAGAAACACATCCGCGCCCTTGATGACTTCCGCGAGCGTGCGCGCCTTGGTCTCGACGGCGTATTGTTTCTTTTCTTCATCCATATGGCTGTTGCGGCCTTTCCAGACCACGCCTTCGCGGTCGGTCAGGATGATGTTTTTCTTCGGCAGCCCCAGCGCGACCAGCAAATGCACGCAGGCCATCGCCGCAGCGCCCGCGCCCGACGTGACAAGCTTCACATCCTTCATGTTGCGCTTCGCCAGCTTCAGCCAGTTGACGAAGGCCGCGCCCACGATGATCGCCGTGCCGTGCTGATCGTCATGGAACACGGGAATCTTCATGCGTTCCTTCAGGCGGCGCTCGATCTCGAAACATTCGGGCGATTTGATGTCTTCAAGGTTCACGCCGCCGAAGCTGGGTTCCAGTGCCGCGATGATTTCGACCAGCTGGTCGGTGTTCTTGGAATCGATCTCGATGTCGATCGCATCGATGCCGGCGAATTTCTTGAACAGGACGGCCTTGCCCTCCATCACGGGCTTTGCCGCCAGCGGGCCGATATCGCCAAGGCCCAGCACGGCGGTGCCATTCGTGATGACGGCGACAAGATTGCCGCGCGCGGTGTAAAGCGGTGCGGTGGATGGGTCTGCCGCGATTTCAAGACAGGGGGCGGCGACGCCCGGCGAATAGGCCAGCGACAGGTCGCGCTGCGACACCAGGTTCTTGGTGGGCGTGATCGATATCTTGCCGGGGCCGTTCGGGTTGCGGTGGTAATCCAGCGCGTCCTGATACAGTTTGTCTTTTTTTAGAACCATTGATGATCTCCCGGGAAGGGGGTGACGGCGGATGCCAAACCCCGAAGAAAGGTTAGCATGGTTTTGATAAGAAAGGGATTGAAAGCAAGGGCCTGAAAAGAAAATCCCCCCGGCTGCCGGAGCAGCGCAAGGGGGGGATATGGTGCGGTCGAAAAGACTCGAACTTTCACGGGTCGCCCCGCTACCACCTCAAGGTAGTGCGTCTACCAATTCCGCCACGACCGCGTAAGGGTAGTTTATTACCGTATTGCAATATCAGATAGGGCTATCGACCGTCAAGTGCAGCTTTTAAGGGCTTAATTCGGGCGGGAAGGGCTTTGGGGGCCGGTTTTCGGCTTGGCGGCGGGCTGTGCCACCGGCGCGACCGATTTTGCCGTCAGAATCTGGCCTTTTTTCTCCGTGCGGGAGAAATAGAGGTCATCGAGCCCTTCGCGGAATTTCTCCGGCAGCAGGCGGTAGGCGGCCATGAAATGGTGTTTCGGCTCTTCGCCGGGCGGGGTCGCGCGGTATTTCAGCAGCGATTCTTCCATGTCCTTCAGAATCAGGTAGGCAGTGTCGAAATTCATCTCCAGGTCTTCGCCGGGCTTGCGGCCGGCATGCTTCTCGCACGCCGCCTGATAGGCATGGCTGATCTGCTGCAGGCCGTAGGTCACGTTGCGCAGGTTATGCTTGCTGGTGATCGTCCAGTGGCCGTATTTGCCTCGGGTGGCGGTGAACTGGATGCTTTTGTCGGTATTCTCCAGATCCGGGATGGGCAGCTTGCGCGTGACCATCTGGTCGACCTGGTCAAAGGAATCGGCGGCCTTGTTGAAGATCTTTCTGAACATGAATTTCCTCCGGCACAAGGACTTGGCATTTACAGAATATTGTAAAAAACCAACAATTTAACGAAATGGGACAGTATTTTTGTAAATAGCATGGCCCTGCGAGTCAAGGGGGCTTCCCAAGAAATGGGGCTTGGATTATGTTATGGGCATCAATTTTAGTACTGAAAGAGATTTTAAAATGGCGATCGCACAAAAAGCGGCGACCAAAACAACCGCACCCAAAAAAACCGTTTTCAAGGTTGATTGGCAATCCGAAGACCGTCCCGTCGCCTATGACCGCGCGCTTGCGTTCATGGAGGCGAAAGCGGGGCTCATCCGCGACAAGGCGGAAAACGAACTCGTCTGGCTGCTCGAACACCCCCCCGTCTATACGGCGGGCACCAGCGCGAAGCAGACCGATATGCTGAACCCGCGCTTCCCCGTTTACAGCGCGGGGCGCGGCGGCGAATACACCTATCACGGTCCGGGGCAGCGCATCGCCTATGTGATGCTCGATCTGCAAAAACGCAATCCCGACCTGCGCGACTATATCAACAAGCTCGAAGGCTGGATGATCGATACGCTGAAAACATGGGATGTGACGGGCGAGCGCCGCGAAGGCCGCATCGGCGTCTGGATCAACATGAAAAATCACGGCGGCAAGGGCGAAGCGAAAATCGCCGCCATCGGCGTGCGCGTGCGCAAATGGGTCAGCTATCACGGCATCGCGCTCAACGTGAACCCCGATCTTACGCATTACAACGGCATCGTCCCCTGCGGCATCACCGAACACGGCGTCACCTCGCTTGCGCAGCTGGGCATCAAGGTTGCGATGCAGGATGTCGATCGCGCGTTGAAGGCGAATTGGGAAAAGACCTTCGGCTGATCGCGAATCAGCTTTTCGTACCTGCCTGACTGCTGCTTTGCAGCATCGGCTGTTTGCGAATGCTTCGCACAAAAAGAGTCCTTTCGGGCGGCTTTTGAGCCATAAAATTTCCAAAAACACGCGTTTCCAGATTGTATTCGTCAGAATATCTGGTATCTTCGGCTCAACACTTACATAACTCTTTTGCGGGAGTACGGGATTTGGCGAAACGCGTTTCAGCCGAGACAATCACCGAAATCACAGGCGCGCCGGGCTTTGGCGAACAAAAGACGCCTATTCCCGCGGCTCCCACCGCCCAGGACCTTATCGACAAAACCAGACTGCGCCTTGCCAAGGAGGTTCTTGCGACCGAAGCCTGGCTCGATGCCGCAGACCCCGAAAACGAGCGCACGATCGAAATGCGCAAAAAAGACGTCAAGCTGGCGAAAGAAAACCAGCAGCTGTTCGAAGACCTGATCGCCGATGTGCCGAACGGCTTCAAACTCGTGCCGACTTTCTATTCGCGCATCACGACCGACGAAAACAACGCGATCAAGGAAGAATATTCTTTCTCCGTCCGCCCGCGCTTCCTGAAATTCCTCGGTGACAATTATGCCGACGACCTGCGCGCGCTGGGCATCCCCGATGCGGGGATCGAGCGCATGAAGGGCGGTCTCGACCCGTCCGACGGCAAAGATACTTTTTACCGCCTCAACGTCGACCATATCGTGGAACGCGCCGGCTCCGGCATGATGGGCAAGACCAAATCGCCCGATCCCGACAACGGCAACCGCGTGACATATAACGTCAACCACCTCGGCAATTTCGTGCTGCTGCCCGAACAGGTGCATGAATACAAAAACAAGCTGAACGATCTGCAGGTGGCATCCGACATGCCCTTCGGCAAAGGCAAATGGATCCTCATGATGGCGCCCGAGCGCAATGACCTCCATCACGGTTTCGTGGCGCAGCCGCAGCCCGCCACCAGCAAGCTGAAAGGCCTGCAGGAAAAACCGCTGCTCAGCTATCACGCGCAATATTCCGCGACCACCATGGCGCAGGAAATCGCGGAGCTGAAACAGCTGGCCGGCATGCGCCCGCTTGTGCGCGGCATGATCGAAACGGCCGAAGCCGAACAGACGACCGTCGCCGAACTGGCGGAGCAGCAGGCCCGCCAGAAAAAAGCCGGCCTGCGCAAATCGTTCAACGACGCGGTGTCGAAAGACCGCGAATCCGACACCCTCGTCAACGGCCTTGTGCGCCCGGCGATCAAGGATCTGACCGACAGCTTCGCGTCGCTTTACCGCAAGGTTTCCAAATCGACCGCGCAGCCGCGCGAGCGCGACGCGTTCTGGGATCTGCTGCGCCTCTATCAGGGCGACGAAGTCACCAACCTGCGCGCCGATGTGGCGGCGCTGCCCGTGCCCGAAGCGGCGGAGATGGTGAGCGTATTCCGCCAGCTGGATACCGATTTCAACAAGCTGGCCGCAAAGCTAAAGGCCGAAGACGCCGCCAACCGCGCCGGCCGTCCTGCGAATGACGATAAACACGGCAGGAAGCCTTTCAACCGCAATAACAGCCGCGGCGGCAATCGCGGCGGTCAGGGTGACTCTCGGATCAAGCGTCCGGGCCAGCGGTAATAATAACTAAAACGATATGATGATTAAGCGCGCGGCTTCGGCGGCTGCTGAAGCGCGGGGTTCGCTTTCAGCGTTTTTTCCGGGAAGCGTTCGGGCACGAACCATGCGGTATAGGTCGTGACGGTGCGCATCGTGGCCGCCGTCAGTGTTCCGGCATAAAGCGTCTGCCCCGCGGGGAAGGTGTCGCCGTCGCGCAGTTTGCGTGCCATGCTCTCCAGCGATTCTTTGGCGCTATAGGGCGCGTATTTCTCGCCGAAATCGGGCAGGGCCAGCATCCCACCGTCCTTGCCAAGGCTGTAGAAGGTCGCGTTGATCGGCTTTTGCTCCGATTTGCGGTTCTGCTCCGCGATGCGGGCGTCGAAACCGACAGCGATATTGTTCTGCGCCAGCGTCTCGATATCCTTCGTGCGCATTTCTTTCAGAACGCCTTCCAGTTTTTTCACATAGCCTTCACCGGCGGATGCCTCGAAAGCGGGCGTGGAAATGGCGACAAGCGCGGCAATCGCCTCGGGCTTGCGGGCGCGCGCATCTGTGCCTTCACCATGAACGACATAGTTGAAAGTGTTGCGCAGGCCGGATTTGAGCGTCTGGATAGGATTTTTCATCCGGATAAGTTACCTAAAACCAGCTATTATGTCAACAAAACCTTCAAATCCGGTTTTATTCTTTGTCGCAAGCCATTCAATATGTTAAAAAAGACGCGGTTTTTAACCTTTTTTGGATGATTGCCATGACCGCACAACGCGCCCCGCTCCAGCCCGTCAAACCGTCGATCGATGTCGATGCGCTCTGCGCCAAGTTCACCAACAAGACCGCGAAGATCGGCATCATCGGTTTGGGCTATGTCGGCCTGCCGCTCGCCTGCGCTATCTGCACCAAAGATTTTCATGCCGTCGGTTTCGACATCGACGAAAGCAAGATCAGGAAACTGCGCGCCGGCGAATCCTATATCGGCAACATCCACAACGACAAGGTTTCGGACTTTGTGAAATCCGGCCTGCTGTCGCCCACTTCCGACTTCTCGAAACTGTCCGAGGTCGATGCGGTCATTCTCTGCGTGCCGACGCCGCTCAACAAAAACCGCGAACCCGATATGACCTATGTCGTGAAGACGGTCGAGACGGTGGCGAAATACCTGAAGCGCGGTCAGCTGATCGTGCTGGAATCCACGACCTACCCCGGCACGACCAGCGATTTGATGGCGCCGATCCTCGAAAACGCGACCGGCCTGAAATCGGGCGTCGATTTCTTCCTGGCGTTTTCGCCGGAACGCGAAGATCCGGGGAATGCGAAATTCCACACCGCCATCATCCCCAAAATCATCGGCGGCGACGGCGCGCCCGCGCTGAAACTGGCGCAGACGATGTATGACCAGTTTCTGGCGAAAACGGTCGCCGTATCGTCCACCGCAACGGCCGAAGCCGTGAAGCTGACCGAAAACGTGTTTCGCTCCGTCAATATCGCGCTCGTGAACGAATTGAAAGTCATCTATGACGCGATGGGCATCGACATCTGGGAAGTCATCGACGCGGCGAAAACGAAGCCCTTCGGCTATATGGCTTTCTATCCCGGCCCCGGCCTTGGCGGGCACTGCATTCCGATCGACCCGTTTTACCTGACATGGAAGGCGCGCGAATACGGCATCACCACGAAATTCATCGAGCTCGCGGGCGAGATCAACCTTGCCATGCCGCGCTTCGTCGTCAACCGCCTGGTCGAAGCGCTGGACGAACGCTTCGGCAAATCCATGAGCGCGTCGAAAATCCTGATCCTCGGCATGGCGTACAAGAAAAACGTCGCCGATATCCGCGAAAGCCCCGCCTTCGCCGTGATGGACCTGCTGACGGCGCGCCGCGCGCAAATCGATTTCCACGACCCGCATGTGGATGTCGTGCCGCCGACCCGCGAACACGCGCATTACACGGGCATGGCGTCCGTCGCCCTGTCGCCCGCGATGGTGGCCGGTTATGACGCGGTTGTGATCGTGACCGACCATGACGGGGTTGATTATGGCATGGTCGCGGCAAATGCCAGGCTGGTGATCGACACCCGCAACGCGCTAAACGGTGTCACAAACCGCGACAATATCGTAAAGGCCTGATTTCCCTCTTTATCTTTGCCGCCAAGCTTGGCTAAGATAACCCTTGAGCGAATTGGACAAGGGGTAAGCGATGTTTGGCTTTGGCGAGAAAAGCAAGATTCAGGCCGCGAAAGTCGGCGCACGCGAAAAAATCCGCCTTGCGCAGCAAATCGCCGCGAAGGGCGGCGATGTCGTCCTCTCCAAAAAAGAAGGCAAGGAAACCAGCGTCGCCGTTTCCGTCATCACGATTTACGTCATGGCCTGCGCGGTCAGCTGGATGGTCAGCCAGAAATACATCTCGAACGGGCAGAGCCTCGGTTTCCGCTTCGGCTGGGACGAACTCGACCGCCTGCTGTTCAAGGCCGGCAATATCAACGTCACAGGCACCGAAGTCCTCGATTACGGGCTGCTGATCGGTTTTCGCGCCGCTATGCTGCTGCTGGCGGCGGGTGTCGTTCCCTTCGTCGCGCTTGTCGTGCAAAAATCGCTGGATGCCGCCGGCATGAATCCCTTCCGCACCGTCTGGGGCACGCCCATCGGCATCCTGCTGGTGATCATCGGCATGAAGGAATATATCGGCCCGCTGCTGATGGAAGTCTTCGGCATTTTCTGAACCGTTTCTGAACCACCTCCCCGCCAACACGTTATTCAAGGATAATAAATGGAAAACGACCTTACGCTTCTGGGCAGCCAGCCATTATGGGTTTGGGGTGTATTCTTTGCCCTCTTTCTGGGCGTTCTGGTGTTCGACCTGAACGTGGTCAATAAAAAGGACCATGTGTTCGGCGCGAAGGAAAGCCTGCGCCTGTCGGCGCTTTACGGCCTGATCGCGCTCGCCTTCGGCGGCTTCATCTGGGCGCTGCCCACGGGAGGCATGCAGAATGCGGGACTGTTCGTGACCGGTTACCTGGTCGAACTGTCGCTGTCGATGGACAATATCTTCGTCATCTCGCTCGTGCTCAGCTACTTCGCCGTGCCAAAGGAATACCAGCACCGCGTGCTGTTCTGGGGCATCATGGGCGTGATCGTCATGCGCGGCCTGATGATCGGCGCGGGCTCGGCGATCGTGCAGGAATTCGAATGGGTGCTGCTGCTGTTCGCCCTGTTCCTCGTCTATACCGGCGCGAAAATGCTGGTCATGGACGACGAGGAAGACGAACACGACCTGTCCAACAACAAGGTCGTGAAGTTCTTCAAGAAAAACCTGCGCGTGACCGACGAATATCACGGCCACGACTTCACCGTCCGCAAAAAAGACAAATCCGGCAAGATGGTGATGTTTGCAACGCCGCTGCTGCTGGCGCTGTGCGTGGTCGAGGTGGTTGACGTGATTTTCGCGGTCGACTCCATCCCCGCGATCCTGGCGATCACGCAAGACCCGTTTATCGTCTATACCAGCAACCTGTTCGCCATCATGGGCCTGCGCGCGCTTTATTTCGCGCTCTCCGCGATGCTCGACCGCTTCCAATACCTCAAATTTGCGCTATCGCTGGTGCTGGTGTTCATCGGCCTGAAGGTGCTGATCGGCAAGGGGCCGGAGGAAGTGGCGGCATGGCTGCAGGGCTCCAATCCCGAACTCGCCAACACCATCGGCAGCTTCGCCTTCCACATGCCGCCCTGGGTTTCGCTGCTGCTGACCGTCGGCACGCTGGTGGCGGGCGGCGTGTTTTCCTTCATCAAGACC
>JADYYV010000144.1 GCA_020853455.1 Alphaproteobacteria bacterium
CTTATCCATAATCATGGCCGTCACGACCGCTTCGGCGCACAAAACGCCGTCAACTTTGGCTTCGCCCTGGAATTTCCAGACGTTGCGGCGGTTCTGTTGCTTGGTGACGCTGATATGGAGCTGGTCGACGGGTACAACCGGCTTGCGGAATTTGGCTTCGTCGATCGCCATGAAATAGACGAGCTTGCCTTCAAGCTCCTTCCCTGCCGAATGCACGACAAGCGCGGCAGCGGTTTGCGCCATCGCCTCGATGATCAGCACGCCCGGCATCACAGGCGCGCCCGGGAAATGGCCCTGAAAGAAGTTTTCATTGATGGTCACGTTTTTGAGCGCAAGCGCGCTTTCGTTCGGCACGACATCCAGCACGCGGTCGATCAGCAGGAACGGATAGCGGTGCGGAATCATTTCCATGATGCGTTTTGTATCGATCAATACGCTGGTCATTCGTCATTTCCTTTTTTCGTCGTCGCCATTTTAGAAACGATGGCGGTCTGTCGCATAAACTGGCGGATCGGAACGGCCGGACTGCCCATGACTTCTTCCTGCGACGGGATATCGCGCATGATGCCCGACTGCGCGGCGATTTTCGCGCCGGTGCCGATATGCAGGTGGCCTGCGAAACCCGACTGCCCGCCGGTCATCACGTAATCGCCGAACTGGGTAGAACCCGAGATGCCGGTCTGCGCGACGATCACGCAGAACTTGCCGATTTTTACGTTGTGGCCGATCTGCACAAGGTTATCGATGCGTGTGCCACGGCCAATCACGGTATCCGGGCCCGAGCCGCGGTCGATGGTCGAATTTGCGCCAATCTCTACGTCATCCTCGATCAACACGCGGCCCAGCTGCGGCACCGGGATATAACCGGTCGGGTCGATGGCAAACCCAAAACCCTGACGACCGATAACAGCACCCGGATGCAGCTTGAATTTCTTGCCGATGACGGCATGGCTGATATAGCAGTTGACGCCGACATCGCCGTCGTCCCCGATTTCGACGCCGTCCCGGATCACCGCCTGCGCGCCAATACGGCAGTTCGCGCCGATCTTGACGTTTTTGCCGATCACGACGCCGTGTTCGATGTGGCAATTCACGCCGATTGTCGCGGTAGGATCGATCACAGCGGTCGGCGCGCGATACTCCTCGCGGACCTTCGACGGATAGAAAGCCTGCGCCGCCAGGGCATAGGCCTTGTACGGGTTTTTGTTTTTAAGCGTGACGGTACCGGCAGGCGCATCTCCGGCCATTTCAGGCTTCACAAAAACGGCCGCCGCCTTTGAGTTGCGGAAGTAATCGGCGTATTTGCGGTTGTCAAGGAAAGTGACCTGATTTTCGTTCGCTTCCTGCAGCGGCGCGACATCGCTCACGACGCGCGAAGCCGCAGCCGGATCGGAAAGCTCCGAGCCCGTGATTTCGGCGAGCTGCCCCAGCGTAAAGGGGCCTGCGACAGTGAAAAAACGCTGGTCGGCCATTACTGTTTCACGGGCGCTTTGTTGGCGGCGTTCCAGTCTATGGCGATTTTCTTGACCGAGGTATTCATGCGCTTGACGACTTCGTCGGTGATGTCCAGTTCGGGCTCAGCCAGCAAGACGGCTTCCTGCGTAAAAACGGCGGAGTAGCCTTTTTCTTTGGCGATATCGGCAATCAGCTTCGTCGCTTCCGTCAGCAGCTTGTTGCGCGAGGTGTTGCTGGCGACATCCAGCGTGCGGCGGCGCTCCTGCAGCAGGCGCTCGGCTTCGCCGTATTTACCCTGCAGTTCCTTTACCTTTTTCTCGAACGCGTCTTCCGTCATGCTTTCGCGGCTTTTCGCCAAAGCTTCTTTCTGCGCAGAAAGGGTCTTGTCCTGGTTTTCAAGTTCGGTGTGGAACTGCTTGCTCTTGGCGGTCAGCTCGGTGCGGATCTGGTCGCCCGCCGTCGCTTCGCGCATCACCTTGTTCATATCGACGATCGCGAAGTTAAGCGGATGCGTTTCGGCATGGACTGCGGGCGACGCGGCCAAGGATGCTGCTGCAACCCCTGCGATGATCGTGGCTTTGAATTTGTTCATGATTGTCTCCTGTCTTGCGTGAATGTCTAGAAACGGGTTCCGAAGCTGAACTGGAAAATCTCCGTGTCGTCATAGTTTTCCTTGGCCAGAGGCACAGCAAGATCGGCGCGCACGGGCCCCATCGGCGACTTCCAGGCGATACCGGCGCCCGCCGACGCGCGCAAAGTGCCGTCATCGACGATGCCGGGTCCGGAAACGCCAAGACCGCCCAGCGACCCGAAGTCGGAGAACACATGCAGGCGCACGCCGAGATCTTCCGGAAGGCCGGAGGGGAATTCCAGCTCGACCGAGCCGCGATAGAAATGTTCGCCACCCAGCGCGTCATCGGTCGTCAGGTCGCGCGGCCCGACGCCGCCGCTTGCGAAGCCGCGCAGGTTATTGCCGCCCAGATAGAAGCGCTCGTTGATGCGCACGGTATCGTCGCCCCAGGATTCGATAATCCCCCCCTCGCCCAGAAGGCTCAGGACCCATTTATCGACGACGGGATAAAAATACGTGCCGCCCAGCTTGACCCTGCCATATTTAGCGGAACCGCCCAAACCGGCGACTTCGGTGTCGAACCGCGCCAGCAGGCCCTCAGTGGGATCGAGCTTGCTGTCGGTCGAGTCATAGACAATACGCTGCGAGATAGCGGAGGTCGTGCGCTTGCCTTCCTGCTGCTGGATGTAGATAGAAGCGGTTGTGGGGACGTTATCGATTTCGGTACGCGCGAAGCTATAGCTGAGGAATTGACGCCATTTGTCAGCAAGCGGATAGCCGAGGCGGAGCGCGCCGCCGCTGCGCTTGCTGTCATAGGAGCTTTCGTCCTGATAGTCACGCGTGACATGGAACAGGTCGAAGCCCGCGGACAAATCCCGCTTCAGGAAATAGGGTTCGGTAAAGCTGACGTCGAATTCAGTGCGTTTTGCAGCCAGCGTGCTGGAGAAGGAAAGCTCCTGCCCCTTGCCGAGGAAGTTCTTTTCCTTGACGCTGAAGTTACCAAGCGCGCCGTCGGTGGTGGAGAAGCCGCCGCCCAGCGAGATTTCACCGGTCGATTTTTCAGCGACAGTCACATCGATATTGGTCTTTTCAGGCGTACTGCCGGGCGCAGGTTTTGCGGTCGCGGTCTCAAAGAACGCCAGTTCTTTCAGGTTCTGTTCCGATTTTTTCAGTTTGCCGAGGTTGAACGGGTCGCCTTCGGCAAAACCCAGCTCGCGGCGGAGAACTTCGTCCGTCGTGCGCACGTTGCCGATGATGTTGATGTTTTCAACAAACACCTTCGGCGCGTCGTTGAACGTAAAGGTCACGTCGATCGTGCGCGTTTCGCGGTTACGCTCGACCGAGGGCTTGATGTCGATAAATGAAAACTGGCGTGCCTCCAGTTCCGTTGTCAGCTTGCTGATCGTCTTTTCGATCTCGCTTGCCTTGTACCAGTCGCCTTTTTCAAAGGTGACGAATTTATTGTAACCGGGCGTCAGGAGCGAAGGTATGTTGCTGGCAAGGTTGATCTTGCCGACCTTGTACCGCACGCCTTCGTCGAGCGTATAGGTCACGAAGAAGTTTTTGCGGTCGGGCGAAAGCTCGGCGATGGCGCTTTCAACCCGGAAATCGGCATAACCGTGATCGAGGTAGAACTTGCGCAGCAACTCGCGGTCATAAGCAAGGCGGTCGGGATCGTATTTATCGTCACTCGACCAGAAACGCCACCAGCGGTCTTCCTTGCTGCGCACGACCTTTTGCAGCTGGCTGTCGTCATAACGCTTGTTCCCGATAAAGCTCATGCGCGAGATAAGGGTCTGCGGGCCTTCGTTGATTTCGAAAACGAGGTCGACGCGGTTCTGGTCGCGCTTGATGATCTTGGGCTGGATGTCGGCGGAGAAACGGCCGCCGATACGGTAGATGTCCTGTATGCGCTCCACATCCGCCTGCACCTTGGTGCGGGTCAGGACGTTACGCTGACGCAGGGAAATCTCGTTCCTCAGGTCGTCATCCTTGACCTTTTTGTTACCCTCGAACGCGATCTGGTTGATGATGGGGTTTTCGACAACCACGACCACAAGGTCGTTGCCTTCCTGATAAAACGACACGTCGGCGAACAGGCCGGTGCCGAACAGGTTCTTGAGCGAGATGTCGAGCTTGTCGCTGTCGAATTCATCCCCTGCCGCCGTATCCATATAAGACAGCACGGTCGAAGGTTCGATACGCTGCGTGCCCTCGACCCGGATCTGGCCGATACGGTCGGCATGCGCTGTCACCGCCGTCAATGCGACGGCAAGGAATACAGCGACGCAAAGCATCGCCATCGGGCGTGTAAAGGAGATTAGCCTCTTGATCATCAACTGTGCGCTTCGGGTCTTGGTATGTTCTTGTTATTTTTATGAGATTAGTTTCACAACATAATCAACGACCTTGAGCTGTACAAGGTCATTCCACGTTGCAAGGAACATAATACCAAGTAAAAAGACTAAGCCAACCCTTAAAGCGTATTCCTGCACCTGCGTGCTCAGGGGTTTGCCACGAAGTTTTTCCATAGCATACATCGCAAGATGCCCGCCATCGAGCAAGGGAATCGGCAACAGGTTGATGAGGCCGAGGTTGATCGACAGCAAGGCCGCGAAGGTAATGAAGGCAATAATGCCCTGCGACGCGAAATCACCCGCATAGGCGCCGATACGCAAGACCCCGCCAAGCTCGTCGGTGCTGCGGGTGCCGATAATCATCTGGCCGAGCCCCTTCAGCGTCATGGTCGTGATCCGCAAGGTCTCGCCAATCGAGGCGCCGATCGCCGAGAAGAAGCCGTGCTTCTGCATTTCAAACGCGGATTCGGGGCTGATGATCCCCATCAGGCCCACTTCGTGGCGGAAGCCGAAACGGTCTTCCTTCACGACGCGGCGCGGGGTGATCGTAAGCGTGACGGGGTTGGCTTCATCCCACCCCTTGTCCTTGCCGCCCAGCGAATGGACGATAACGACCTGCATCGGCTTTTCGATGTTCATATCCGTGATCGGGCGAAGATCCTGGAAGCGGCTGATCGGCTCCCCGTTCACGCTGACAATTTTATCGTCAGGGCGGATGCCTGCGTCAAATGCAGCCGAGGGCTCGACCACTTTGGCGGCGACGGGCGGCATATAAGGCTGGCCCTGAAACATGAAAAGCGCCGACAGCACAACGATCGCGAAGATGTAATTGATGGCGGGGCCGGCAAAAAAGATGGCAGCGCGCTTGTACAGCGGCTGGGTAAAGAAAGCGACTTTCTTTTCCTCGTCGGAAAATGAACGGACCTGTTCGCCCTCGGTGACGCCTTCGGCGGGCGCTGCGCTCGACGGGTCGCTGTCGCCGAACATCTGGACATAACCGCCCAGCGGGATCGCGCAGATTTTCCAGCGCGTGCCGTGCTTGTCGTTACGGCCCCAGATTTCAGGGCCGAAGCCGATCGAGAATTTCTCGATTTTGACGCCGCAGATGCGCGCTATTATATAATGTCCCCATTCGTGGATGAAGACGAGTACGGCCAGCACAAGGATAAACGGTCCGCCGTAATCCCGGACGAACTCGAACGGAGTCGCCAGAAGCTTATTCAACATTTCCATGGATATCCCCCATCTGCCGCGGCCGGTTCGGCCTTTTCTTTCTATTTTAACGCCTGAATCGCCGTCGCCGCACTAGTGCGCGCGTCGCCA
>JADYYV010000145.1 GCA_020853455.1 Alphaproteobacteria bacterium
ATAAGTTCCGTGTCGCAGAAATTGTACGTAAATATTCACCCCTTATATCTAAAGCATCACTACGACATAAGGGCGATAAACAAATTGAGGCAATTCAAGCCGCAAATAAAGCTGTAGAGAATCTTTGGGATATTTTTGAATCTGGTGCGCAGCCAAGAATGGTGGATGTGCTTAGAAACATAGCGGCCTCTAAACTATTTGAAATTCCAGATAGCCTGATTACTATCTCACAACGCTCATCAAATGAGCAAAAGGCGGCGGAGGAGGACCTGTACGGAAAAATTGCCAACGAAGAAGAATTGGAAGCCATCGACTCATGGGACGAGGCATTGTTGGCTACATTTGAGCAGGTAGCACTATATGATGATTATATTAACGGAAGGGCTAGCTTTGATACACATCAGGGTGTTAAAGGATTAGAATTTCCAAGAGTGATGGTGATTGTTGACGATGAAGAAGCACGGGGCTTCATGTTCTCATACGCGAAGTTATTTGGTGAAAAAGAAAAGTCACCTAGCGATCTTAAGAATGAAAAAGAGGGTAATGAAACCTCCATCGACAGAACAAGAAGGCTTTTTTATGTCACTTGCTCACGGGCAGAGAAAAGCCTAGCGATAGTCGCTTATTCTAACAATCCTGAAGTTGTGAAGGCAAATCTCATTGGACAAGGATGGTTCAAGGAGGAGGAAACAGTCCTCCTTAGTAACTAAAGTATAGGAGTTATCTCAAGCCAATTTTACATGTGGCGACACGTATCCGGCGGGCGCTATTCGGTTCTGATTGCTCGGAAGGCTGTCTGATCTTTGTGCTACTTCGTTCATTGCGGCGCTAATAGATGCCATCGTTTGAAGTTTACCGCTAACTACAGTGTTATCAAGTGATGCCGACGGCTGAGGCGCATCTGTTTCGGGCGCGCGTCGTGGGAATATCTTGCCGAACATTTTTTTAATGGCTTCTACAGACTTCCCAATCGCAGGCTCAACATATTTCTCCATGATCGGCGCGGCGGCAAAGCCAGCGGCTAGGCCGACGGCGGCTTCGGCGATGTGGCTGATGGCGTATTGAACGATGGGATTGGTGCTGAGGGCGGTGAGGGAGCCTGTAACCATGTGTTCCGCCCCGGGTATGCCGTGGAGCATGAGTTCCCCGCCGATGACGAATAGCGCCAGAGTACCGACGAGTGAAATACCTTTCATGAGGTAGGGAGCGGATTTGCTGAGGCCACGACCGATCCCTCTGGCGGTTTTTGCAAGCAAGCCGTCGCCTTCGCGTTCGGCAAGCCATTTGCCGCCGGTATCCATATTCGTCAGGCCAGCGACCACGCCATACATCCATCCGGTACGGATTAGGCCAGTGGCTGCAAGAACCCCGAGAACCGTCAGGATGGGAGCGCCTGCGGTTATCGCCAAAGTCAGGACGGTGATTTCGGCGGTCAATACGCCGTCAATAACGAGGGCTTCCTTGATCTTTTCTTTTTCAAGTTCCCGTGCCGTCTTCGGGCGGATAGGGCATGCGGGGGAATTTGCGTCGTGCTGGTTGTGGTTTTCACAGGAGGGCGCTTTCTCGCCCTTCATCTTTTCCGCGCCCTCAGTGGCGAGGTGAAGGCCTGCAACGGCAAGCATGGGCAAGATAGCCCAAGGTGCGAAGCTGCTGACCAGCAGCGCGACGGGTATCATGGCGGCCTTGATGGCGAGAGAGCCGCCCATCACTTTCAGGACGGCGGGCAGGCGGCGCTTGGGTTCGGTTTCTTGGAGGATGGAAGTATTGACAGCAATGTCGTCTGCGAGGATGGCGGCGGCCTTCTGCGTCGAAATTTTGGTCAAGGCCGCGATAGCTGCTAGGTCGAAAGGCAATCAATCTCCGATGCTGTTGTGCTAGCTATCAGCATAGGCGATGGGGCAGATTTTGGCAAATAAGTGAGCGCGGATTAGATTGATGAATATAGTCAATGCCTTTAAAACGCTTGATTTTTTCAAACGCGAAAATATGTGGCTTGAAATGGTTAATGCGTCGTTCTAATTCATGCGTATCAGGCCTTTCTCGAATTAATAAAATTTAATTTGAGAAATTTTACCAACCTATGCAATGCTGCGTTTATGAGACTGCTGCTTATCATCGCACTGATCGTCGCCTCATTATCTTTCACTGGCTCAGTGAAGGCGGCGGATTTTTGTGCGGATCATGACTGCCAGCAGGAAATGAGCGTCGCGCAGGATGACGCGCCAAGCCAAGCGCCGGATGTACCCTGCAACGATTGCTGCCTGCATCATTGTGGGCATACAGTTTTATCCGGCAAAGTTCAGAACGTGCAATTGCCGCTCGTTATGAGCAAATATGTCCGCATCGAGCCGCCTTCATTGCAAGGCCGCGAACCCGCAGGACTTTTCCGCCCTCCTCAAGCCGCTTAACTTCCCAAGTCCTTGAAATAGTCTAGGCGTATCACGCTATGACTCCGTTTCAAGGCTCGTTTTTTGTTGGGTCAAGTTATGCGGTATCACTATGCGTTATCAATCATTGTTCCTCTCTGCGGGGTTAATCCTGTTCCTTGCAGTACCCGCTTATGCGGAAGTCACCAAGGGAATAACCCTTGAGGAAGCCACCACCCAAGCCTTGCGGTTTTCCCCGAAGCTGAAATCGGGGGTTGAAGCCGTGGGCGCCAGCAAGGGCGACCGCCGACAAAGCGCTCTTGCACCTAACCCCGAACTGGCGTTCGAGGCCGAAAACATGCTCGGCACCGGAACCAAGAGCGGGTTCAAGGAGGCCGAGTTTACGCTGGGCATCGCCCAGCCCGTAGAAATGGGCGGCAAGCGCGGGGCGCGGGTCAAGGCCGCCAACCACCAGCTTGGTATCGCGCAGCTTGATTTGCAGTCCGTCGCGCTCGATGTCGTGCGCGATACGACGGTAGCCTGGGCGGAAGTTATCGGAACCGCCGAGGAAGCAAAACTGGCGGAGGAGCAAAGGAAGCTGGCGGGCGATGTGCTGGCAAGCGTCAGGAAGCGAGTCGAAGCCGCCGCCGAGCCTGCCATCCAGAAGAGCAAGGCTGAAGTGGAAGTCGCCAGCACCAAAATCGCGGTGCAGAAGGCAGAGCGGGCGCACTTAGCCGCGCTTCAGCATTTTGCACAGGTTATCGGCCTTGATGACCTGCGGCCTGCCGTTTCGACCGAAGGCTTCTTTGACCTGCAACAACTGGATACAACAGCCACGCTGGAACAGAATCCCGATTACAAGAAACTGGAAGCGGGAATACAACTGGCAAGCGCCAATCTTGCGCTTGAGAAGACGAACGCTGTTCCCGACGTGACGTTTGAAGTCGGTGTCAGGAACTCCCGCGATACGGACGACCAGTCTTTCCTTGCGGGCGTATCTGTGCCGTTTCCTGTCTTCAACCGGAACCAAGGCGCGATTATGCGGGCAGGGCATGAAGTCACGAAGGCCAACCATGACAAGGTGGCAAGCGTCAACGACATGCAGATTGCCCTCGTCAGGGCGCAGAACAACCTTGAAACGACCTATGCCGAGGCCGCCAGCCTTAAAAAATCTGTCTTGTCGTCGGCTGAAAAAGCCTTTCGGCAGGCGCGGGAAGGCTATC
>JADYYV010000146.1 GCA_020853455.1 Alphaproteobacteria bacterium
CATCCCGTTCCCGCGCTGGATCGGCGAGGTGATGCCGAAACTGCCCGGCCAGCCCACCAAGTCGAAAGACCCCGAAGACATTCTGGCCGAATGCGAGCCCTGCGAGTTCGAGGAAGAAACCCGCGCCCCCGCCATCCTGAAGCCCGTAAAATCGGTGTTCGTGGAGGAAGGCAAGGTCGGCAAGGCCGCGCGCGGATTATCGGCGCAGGATATCGAATTCATCATGACCGAAGACGGGCTTGAAAACATCGCCGTCGTCATTCCCATTTCCCGCGACTGGGACAACAATCTGCTCGTCTCACTCGATCCGAAAATCCTGCCCGTGCCGAACCGTTTGGGCGGCGACGGCGCGATTTTGAACGCGCCCAGCTTCATGCTGCCGAAAAGCGTGCGGTCGATCGACGATGCGAAAGCCTTCATCGCCGAAAAATTCCGCGTGCCCGTCGAACAGGTGGGGAAACTTGGCGAAAGCTATTTCACGCATACGGGCGTTACGCCGCAGCGCGTCTATCCCTTCGTCGTATCGTCGCCGCCCGATGTGGGCTCCGGCCCGAAACGCAGCTATACGCCGCTGAAGCGCCTCTGGCGTCTGCTGGGCTTCTCCCGCTTCTCCGGCATGCTGCTGAAGATGCTGGCGCGCACGCAGATGGCGATGGATGCGTCGAGCGACATGAACCTCAGCCGCAGCCCGCTGAATTTGAAAAGCCAGGGCTTCTCCCTCTCGACCGAAAAGACGGCGGTGGAGGCGAAGAACGTGGGTTATTCCGCAGCGCCGTCCCGCGTCCTCGGGCAACGCGGCGCGGCAGGCGGCGGGGGCGGCGGCGCGGCTGCGAAACCCGATCCGTACCAGCCCTATCAGCCGCCGAAAGAAATCGACCCCGCGCTTTTGGAGCAAAGCAAGGCCGCCCAGGCGCTCATCGAAAGCATCGCCGCGCCCCGCATCGGCAAGCGGCTGGTGGACAGTTACGCACAGGCCAAGAAACTGCTGAAGGGCGGCGACGAAGCGATCCACATGCACGAAACCCCCACCGTCGCCCAGATCGACAAAGACATCGTCGCTGTCGCCGACCAGCTGAAAAAAATCCGCAACGACAAAATCCCCACCCTCGAGCTCCGCACGCCGGACGGCAAGGGCGGCGGGAAGATATAAAAACCATTGTCATTCCGGCGAAAGCCGGAATCCACGGACTGTGCCGGTTATTCCATGAACAACCAATATTTTGTCTACATCCTTGCCAGCAAAAAGCGCGGCACACTTTATATCGGCGTCACCAGCGATCTGGTGAAAAGGGTGTATGAGCACAAGAACAAGCTTGCGGAAGGTTTCACGAAGAAATACAACGTATCTCAACTGGTGTATTTTGAAAGCAGTGGTGACGTAAAGGCGGCCATTCAGCGTGAAAAGCAGCTTAAGGACTGGAAACGCGACTGGAAAATGGAACTGATCGAAAAAGACAATCCCGACTGGCTTGATTTGTATTCAACGATAACGGCGTAGTCCGTGGACCCCGGCTTTCGCCGGGGTGACAGGAGTTTTATGAGCGACGGCACAGTCCAAGTCTTCGACCGTAACCTTCTCCGCCGCCGCCGCGAGCGCGCGGCGGCTTCTATTGCTTCGTTCGACTTCCTCTATCAGGATGTCGCGCTGCGCCTTTCCGACCGGCTGGATATCATCAAAAAAGAATTTGCAACCGTCCTCGACCTCGGTGGGCACGGGGTGATGGCGGAGCATTTGCGGGTAAGGGCGGGGACGCAGTTTGTGGCGACGTCCGACCTGTCGCGCGGCATGGCGGCGCAGGCTGCGCATGGCGTTGCGGCGGATGAAGAATTCCTGCCGTTCAAATCCGGCAGCCTTGATGCGGTTGTCAGCAACCTCGCGCTGCATTGGGTGAATGACCTGCCGGGCGCGCTGGTACAGATCCGCCGCGCGCTGAAGGCCGATGGCTTGTTTCTTGCGGCGGTACTGGGCGGTGAAACCTTGCGCGAATTGCGCCAGTCACTGCTGGAGGCGGAAATTGCGGTCACGGGCGGCGCATCCCCCCGCGTATCGCCCTTTATCGACGCGCGCGACATGGGGGCGCTGTTGCAGCGTGGCGGCTTCGCGCTGCCGGTCGTCGATAGCGACATCATCACCGTCGATTATTCCGGCCCGCTGAAGCTGATGCAGGACCTGCGCGGCATGGGTGCGACGAATGCGGTTTATAACCGCCTGCTGAAACCCACCCGCCGCGCCGTGATACTGGAGGCCGCGAAGATTTACGCCGAAAAATTCGGCGATGCAAAGGGGCGTGTGCCCGCCACCTTCCAGATCATCTACGCCATCGGCTGGTCGCCCCATGCCAGCCAGCAAAAACCCATCCAGCCCGGCAGCGCGAAAATGAAGCTCGCCGATGCGCTCGGCACGCAGGAAATATCGACAGGCGAAAAAGCGCGCCCCTGATTATTTCACAGCCGTCATGAAATAATTCACATCCATATCCGTCGCGCTGAGCGAAAAGGCGCGGTCGATGGGGTTGAAGACGAGGCCACGCACATCGGTGACCTCAAGCCCGTGTTCCTCGATATGCTTCGCCAGTTCCGACGGCTTCAGGAATTTTTTCCAGTCATGGGTGCCGGCCGGCACCCAGCGCAAAATGTATTCGGCGGCGATGATGCCGAGCGCGTAGGATTTGGGCGTGCGGTTGAGGGTGGACATGATGAGCATGCCGCCGGGGCGCAGGATGCGGCACAGCGCGCGCATGAATTCTTCGACATCGGCCACATGTTCGACAATTTCAAGCGCGGTCACGACATCATATTGCGCGTCCCTGGCCGCAAGATCTTCGACGCTGGTGGCGAGGTAATTGATTTTCAGGCCGTGCGCTTCGGCATGTGCCTTGGCAATCTTGATATTTTCCCTGCCCGCATCCACGCCCGTCACATCCGCACCCATGCGGCAGAGCGGTTCGGCAACGATGCCGCCGCCGCAGCCGATATCGGCGATTTTAAGGCCTTGTAAACTTTTGACCGCGTCGGGCAGGTCGAAATGTTCCGACACCATGCGGCGAATATATTCCATGCGCACGGGGTTCAGGCGGTGGAGCGGGCGCATCGGGCCCGATTCATCCCACCATTTCGCGCCAAGAGAATCGAACTGCGCGATCTCGTCCGCATCGATGGTTGATTTCCGCACAGGTTTTTTCAGATTTTTTTTGGTCATTACATTGCATTTTATATATTTTTTCCCGCTGAAATAACACGCATTTCGCAGACATAAAATAACCGGTTAACAAGACGTAAATATGCCCCTTGGTTTCCTTAACTAAGTTTTCATAAGCCCAACGTATGTTCGACTTGGGACAAGAAAAAACTAAAAAGGGGCAGGCCAATGATTACAAACTTTCAAAGCATCATCACCGTCGCAACCGCACCCGCAACCGGCATGGTGGCGGCTGGCGCAATGGCGGTGGCGGCAACGGTCGCGGTCGGCTTCCTGTTCATCTTTAACGAGGCTTCGTACCAGAAACGCGCGCAACGCCTGAACTTCACGCAATACGCGCCCAAGACCCATGCGGCATCGGCTTTCCATACCGCGCTGGTGAACGATAACGGCGTGAAGGTCGAGATCAAGGCCGAAGCGCCCGCGTTTGCGGGCGAAATGCTGGCGGTGGTGCGCGATCTTGCCGCCCGCGTCATGACCGGCAAGGCCGATATCGCCGAGCTGCTGTCGATGCTGGATACCCTGCAACGCATGGGCATCGATGTGCAGGGCCTGTTCTCCTTCCTCGCCCCCCAAACCACGATGGAAATGACCGAAGAAGCCCGATTGCAGCAGGCTTAACCGTTTGCGGTTTCAGGGCAGGCATGGCATCCTTGACGGCAAGCCCGTCACCCTGAACTGCCGCCTGACATGGATGATTTCAACACAGCGCTGATCCGCGAAAAGATCATTTTCATCGACTCCGCCGCGCCCCAGAAAACGGACGCGATGGCGGAAGGGCATAACGTCGTGCGCTCCAACCGCCTGCTGCTGAACCTGCCGGGCGACAAGGGCGTGGAGCGGCTGGTGATCCGGTCGCAGACGATGCCCGGCACGCTGCGCCTTGCCGCCGCCGCGCTGATGGATTTCTGCGCCAAGGGAAAATTCAGCGGCCGCGGCCCCGACTGGGACGAATTGTGGGAGCGCGTGCGCCCGCCGTATGACAAGCGATATAATCCCGACAACTGGGCGGCGGTCTATGTCGACGGCCGGAATGTGTTCAAGACGAATGCATCCAGCTATGCCGATGTGATCGAGCAATGCGCGCAGGTGGCGACCGGCAATTACGATCACGCCATCACGGTGACCGAAGGCGCGCTGCGCCGCATCGGCAAGAATATGCAGATCAGCCATTCATCGACCGTCGCCGCCGTGTTCACGAACGAGGGGGGCAGTCTGCGCACCGCCATCGTCAACCGGCGCGCAGGGAAAACCAACGCCTTCAACTTCGTCGCCAACGGCGGCGACAGCGACCGGCGTGTGCAGCAGGTTTTATTCGTCACCGCCTCGATGCTGGAATCGCTCAACCTGCGCCTTTCGCTGGATACGCTGCATGTAAAGGTGCGCAAGCACAAGGCGACGAAGCCCGAACAGCAGCAATACAACGCGCTGCTGGGCCGCATGGAGGCGCTGTACCGCCATATCGAAAGTTTTGAAAACGAATTCAACGCAAAATACCGGCCGGAGAAGCCCGCCTTCTTCAAGCCAGAAAAACAGGGAGCTTAATCATGGATAAACCCGGACTCGAAAAAATGCTGAAAATGACGGATTCCGACAGCGAAACCGACGCGATCATGGGATTGCGCGGCATACAGGGCGGCTTCCGCGCCGAAGGCCTGACGCTGTCGGAGGCAGTATTATTCGCCTTCGACAACATCGCGGTCATGAAGCAGCGCAAACCCGCCGTGACGATCGAGCAAAAACCGGCGGCACCGGCAGCGCCGAAACCCGTTTCGACCACCGGCATGCCCAACTGCCGCATGCCGAAACCCGGGCATATCGAACTGCTCGCGCCCGGCGCGGCATCGGGCACCGTCATCGCGCTGCCGCCCTCCGCCGCAGAAGACGCCGCGCATATCGCCGACCACCTGAAGGACGCGCTGGTGGCATCCGTCATCAACAAAAGCCGCTTCAAGCTGAAACTGTTCGACGTGAAAAACGCGCGCGGTGAAATCCTTGAAACCTGCCTGCAGGCCGAATACGACCGCGACGGCATGGCAGTCGTGAAAATCTGGACCAACGTGCGCGGCGAATGCGCCAACCTCGCAACCCTGCTGCGCAAGGCAGCGGCGCAGGTCTATCCGGATTTGTATGCGAGCTGAAAGGTTATCCCCTCTCCCTACCCCTCCTCCAGAGGGGGAGGGGGCTTTACAATTTCTTCGCCACCGTCATCCCCTGTCCCGTATCAAGCATCATGCTGAGGTATTTTTCGGGGTTGGCGAGGCGGGTGTTGAAATCCTGCATGGCGGCAAGGGCGGTTTCGCGGACGCGGTCGGTGGTCTGGTTGTCCAGCACGGCGTTGAATAAAAACGTGTTGTCGCCGACGATCAGCCCGCCTCTGCGCACATTTACCTCTGCCCAATCCAGATAATTTGCGTAGTTGATTTTATCGGCGTCGATAAAGATCAAATCGAACGGGCCTTTGGATGAAAGATCGGGCAGGTTGTCGAGCGCGCGGCCGCGAATGACTTCGATGTGTTGTCCGGCAGCGTATTTTTTGAAATGTTCTTCGGCGATATTCGCGCGGCGGGGTTCGTGTTCGAGCGTATAGATCACGCCGTCATCGGGCAGCGCGCGCGACATCCATGTGGATGAATAACCGCCCAGCGTGCCGATCTCGACAATCTTTTTTGCGCCGATCATGCTGACCAGCAGTTGCAGCAGCCTTCCGTCTTCCGGCGGCACGCTGATCTGGTCGTCGGGGTTGGTCATCGCGCTTCGGATGGCGCGCAAACCGTCGGGCTCATGCGCGAATAATTCGTGGATGTATTGCGCGCGGGTTTTCATTGGATGAAATTTTTCATGATATAGGCGTGGACGAAGTAGCCGATGGCAATCAGCCCGATACCCGACGCATACATGGCCCAGAACGGCATGGGGAATTTTTTCGCCAGCAGGAACGGCACGAAAAACAGCAGCGACATCGGGATGGCGGTCAGAATGCTCAGCGCGAAATCGACCGATTTCTGCGGGTCTTTATATTCGCCATAGGAAAACGCCAGAACCAGCAAAGTGCTGAGCGGCAGGGCGATGATAAACCCCGCAAGATCGGGCCGCTTGCCCGACAGCCATGACGCAAAGGCGATCACAATCGCCGAAATCGCTATTTTTCCCGCCATCAAATACATGCTATTCTCCGGTTGATTTACAGCGATAGTGCAGCAGCGAAGGGTTTGTTTCAAGTATGCGCGTGGTGGTGCTGACAGGGGCGGGGATTTCGGCGGAATCGGGCATTCGCACCTTCCGCGCATCCGACGGGCTGTGGGAAGAACACCGGATCGAGGATGTGGCCTCGCCCGAAGGCTTCGCGCATGACCCGGAACTTGTCTATCGCTTCTACAACGCCCGCCGCCGCCAGTTGATGCAGCCCGATATCAAGCCCAACGCCGCGCATGTGGCGCTGGCGAAACTGGAACGCGCGCTTGGCGATGATTTCCTGCTGGTGACGCAGAATATCGACGATTTGCATAAGCGTTCGGGCAGCCTGCGCGTACTGCCCATGCACGGCGAACTGCGCAAGACGCGCTGCACCGCCTGTCTTGGCCTTGCCGACTGGGATGCCGATTTCGACGCATCGACCGTCTGCCCCGTTTGCTCCAGATCCGGCGGGTTGCGCCCGCATGTGGTGTGGTTCGGCGAAATGCCGCTGTATATGGATGAAATTTACGCCAGCCTTGTGCAATGCGACGTTTTCGCCGCCATCGGCACATCGGGCAACGTCTATCCGGCGGCGGGATTTGTCGAGGTGGCGCAAGGGGCGGGGGCGCAAACCGTTGAAATCAACCTTGAACCATCCAATATCGCATCCGCCTTTCACGACCAGCGCTATGGCAAGGCTACGGAAACTGTGCCAGTATGGGTCGAACAAATTTTGGAATCCCGCAAATGACCGACTCCCTCCTGCCCATGCCCGTCGTCGAAGTGCCGTCGGCGATCCGCCTCAATGAACAATCGGTGCGCAAATTGCGCATGGGCTACCCCTGGGTGTTCCGGTCCGAAGTCATCAATGCGAAAGCCGCCGACAATATCCCGCCCGGCACGATCGTCGATTTCACGCGCGACAAGGGCGAATTCGTGGGGCGCGGGTATTATAACCCCAAGCCGCAGCTGGTCGGCCGCATCCTGACGCTGAAGCAGGAAGAAAAGATCGAGAAATTCTTTATCCACCACTACATCGAAAACGCCATCGTCTATCGCGATAAATTATTTGGCCAGCCCTATTACCGCCTGATCCACGCCGAAAGCGACGGATTGCCGGGGCTGATCGTCGATCGTTTCGGCGATGTGGTCGTGGCGCAGGTGAACACGGTCGGCATGGATAAACTGTGGCCGCATGTGGAGGCCGCGCTGAAATCGCTGCTGAAGCCGCGCGCCATCGTGCTGCGCAACGACAGCAACGCCCGCGAAACCGAAGGCCTTGAAAAATACGTCAAGGTCATCCACGGCACGCTCGACGATAAACTGGTCGAGGTGCATGACGGTGCCGCGAAATTCTATGCGAATGTGCTGGAGGGGCAGAAAACCGGCTGGTTCTTTGACCAGCGCGAAAACCGCCGCTGGGTGTCGCAGCTGACGCGCGACGGGTCGCTGCTTGATGTGTTCTGCCATACCGGCGGCTTCGGCATCATGGCGGCGCGCAACGGCGCGAAGGACGTGACCTTTGTCGACAGCTCGTCCGATGCGCTGGCGATGGTCGAAAAAAACGCCGCGCTGAACGATGTGGCCGCGAAATGCCAGACGACCGAGGGCGCAGCATTTGATGTCATGGAAAAAATGGCGCATCTGGGCCGCAAATTCGACGTCGTCTGCGTCGATCCGCCCGCTTTTATTAAATCGCGCAAGGATCACGGCCCCGGCATGAAGGGCTACCAGAAACTCGCGCGCCTTGCGGTGCCGCTGGTGGAACGCGCAGGCTTCCTTTTCTTCGCGTCCTGCTCGCATCACGCCGAAACCTATGAACTGATCGACACCGTGTCGGGCGCGCTGCAGAAATCGGGCCGCCCGTACCAGTTGATTAAAGTGGCAGGGGCGAGCGCCGACCACCCGGTCCACCCGATGCTGCCGGAAACGGGCTATCTCAAGGCTTTAACCTTTAGATTCCTTGATTAATTTCGGTTATATTTGACATAACTTGTGCGGTTTGGTATGTTATTCGCCATGCCCCGTGCCACTACCGCTGCGCGATTTTGACCGTTTCTCGCGCTGCCTTACCTGCACCCGGATAAAACAGCCGCCATGTTTTTTTTAACGGGAGAATTCATATGTCGAAAGCAGCCAGCGTATTGCTTGCCGGATTTGCCGTGGTGACCGCCATCGGCGGCGCGAATTTGTGGGAGGGGGCCGAAGCGGTGAATGCCGCCAAAACCCTGAAGGAAGAAGGCTTCACGGATGTAAAGGTCGAACGCGGCGCCCGCTTCAAGACCGCCGCGCCGGTATTC
>JADYYV010000147.1 GCA_020853455.1 Alphaproteobacteria bacterium
CGAATTCCAGCTGTTCACCGACCTCGACGGCGTTTTGACCGATTTCGATGGACATGCGAAAAAGCACGGTAAGTTCAACGAAAAAGGACAGCCGAAATGGGAGGAACTCGACCGTCAATGGTGGCAGACGATGCCCGCCTATGTCGGCGCGAAAGAGTTTTTCGACGCGCTTCGCAGCCGCGGCCGTACCCGTATGCTGACTGCGCCGATCCTGAACGCCGATTGTTTCCGCGGCAAGGCGGAATGGGTAAAGGAATTCCGCAAATCGCGCTTCGGGTTGCTTGATCTGATTATCGCGAAAGCCGAAGACAAAAACCTGCTCGCGCGTCCGCATCATATTCTGGTCGATGACCGCCAGAAAAACATCGACGAATGGGTGCATGCCGGCGGCATCGGCATCCTGCATACCGGTGATTATGCCGACACGCTGAAACGCGTGGATGCGGCGATGGAAAAATTCCGCCGCGAAAACGATCCGTCCCTGCCGCCCCCGCCGCCCGTGGTCGATGATTACAAGACCTTGAAAGTATTCATCGGCACCAACGGCGTGCTGGCCGATTTCCAGACGCATCTGGAGACCGAGGGCAAGATCGACGCGAAAGGCAAAACGAAATGGACGGAATTGAAGGGCAGCTGGTGGAAAACCATTCCCGCTTTCGACGGCGCAAAGCAATTCTATGAAGACGTGAAGGAAGCGGTAAAGGATGCAGTGACCGGCAAATCGCAGGTGCGTTTCCTGACCGGCCCCGTCCCGATCCCCGACAGTTTCGAGGGCGCCGCCGAATGGACGATGGGTTTCCGCCCTGAATCAAAAAAATTCGCGCTGATGGACATCATCATCGCGCGCTCCGGCGATAAGGAATTGCTGGCGCGGCCCAACAACATCCTGATCGACGACCGCGCCGAAAACGTGACCGCATGGCAGAACGCGGGCGGCATCGGCATCCTGCACAAGGGCGATTTCAAGGATACGTTGCAGCAGCTGAAGGACGCGGTAAAAGCGCATCGCACGCCGACCCGCCGCATATTGCCGATCAAGCGGCCGCCTTCGGCCAAATAAGCAGAGGTTACGCGCAGCAGGCGAGGGGGATCAGCCCTTTTTCTCTTTGTCCTTGTCCAGCTGTGCCTGCGGGTCTTTGGCCTTGCGCGGTTTGCGGTCGGTGCTGGGATTGTATTTTTTGGTTTTCTTCGCCTGCGCCACGCGCGGGTTATGCTCGGCGGTGCCGCGCCCCGAATAGCTGGGGTATTTCATGAAGTAGTCCTGCGCGCCCATCAGCTTGCCGGTGGGCTTCACGCGGCGATAGCTGCCGTCGAACAGCAATTCCCAGCTTTGGGTGTCGTCCAGCAGGTTGGCGGTCATGATCTGCGCCAATACCTGTTCCTGCACGGTGGGGTTTTTCAATTCCACCATCACTTCGATGCGGGTATCGAGGTTGCGCGCCATCCAGTCGGCGGAAGCCATGAAAACGCGCGCGCCCGGATGCGGCATTTCGCCGCCATTGGCGAAGCAGAAAATGCGCGCGTGTTCCAGATACCGGCCGACGATGGATTTGACGCGGATATTCTGCGACATCCCCTCCACCCCCGGTTTCAGGCAGCAGATGCCGCGCACGACCAAATCAATCTTCACGCCCTTTTGCGAGGCGTTATACAGCGCGTCGGAAATTTCGGCATCGACCAGCGAATTCATTTTCGCCCAGATCGCGGCGGGTTTTCCGGCTTCGGCGTTCTTCACTTCCGTGTCGATCAAATCAAGGATGCGGTGGCGCATATCGATCGGCGCCATCACGATGTTCTTGAACTGGTCGGGCTTCGCATAGCCGGTCAGGTAATTGAACAGCTTCGCCGCGTCCTGGCAAAGGTCGGGGTCGCAGGTGAGCAGCGACAGGTCGGTATAGAATTTCGAGGTAATGGGGTTATAGTTGCCCGTGCCGAAATGCGCGTAGGAGCGCAGGCCGCCCGCCTCGCGCCGCGTGACAAGGCAGATTTTGGCGTGCGTCTTCAGGTTGATGATGCCGTAGATTACCTGCACGCCTGCGCGTTCCAGGTCGCGCGCAAGTTTAATGTTCGCTTCCTCGTCAAACCGCGCGCGCAGCTCGACCACGGCCGTCACCGATTTTCCGCTGTCCGCCGCCTCGATCAGCGCCTTCACGACCGGCGAATTCGCGCTGGTGCGGTAAAGGGTCTGCTTGATCGAAATCACGTTTTCATCCGCCGCCGCCTGACGGATGAACTGCATCACCACATCGAATGATTCATAGGGGTGGTGGACGATCATGTCCTTGGCCTGTATCGCCGCAAATACGTCGCCGTTATGGTCGCTGACGCGCTCCGGGTGGCGCGGCACATAGGGCTTGAATTTCAAATCATGCCGGTCGATCTGGTACAGCTCGTTCAGGTCGGTCAGGCCCACCATGCCCGTGATCTGGAACACGTTGCGGTTGGCGATGCGCAAACTGGTAATAACGAATTTGCGCAGCTCCGACGGCATGGATTTATTGAGGATAAGGCCGATGACCGAGCCGCGCTTGCGCGATTTCAGCGCCTTTTCGTAGTGCTGCACCAGATCTTCGGCTTCGTCGGCAATCGCCAGTTCGGAATCGCGCAGAACCTGGAAAAAGCCGCTTTCGACCGCGTGATATCCCGGGAAGAAGCTGGGCAGGAAACGGTCCAGAACGTCTTCCAGCGCAATCATGCGCGCGGTGTTGCCGGACAGGCGGATAAACCTCGGCACTTTCGCGGGCAGCAAAATCAGCGCGGTCATGCGCGACTGGCTCGCGTCGTCCTCCAGCGTGTAAATCGCGGTCAGCGATTTGTTCGGCAGGAAAGGGAAGGGGTGCGCGGGGTCGATGGCGATGGGGGTGAGCGTCGGGAAGATATTGGCAAGGAAATAGCTTTCCACCCATTTCTGTTCCATCGCGGTCAGTTCTTCGGCCGCCACGATCTTGATGTTTTCTTTTTCGAGGCCATGCAGCAGGTCGATCCAGCATTCCTGCTGGTCGTCCATCATCTTGCGCACGAGTTTCAGGATGGGCGTGATCTGCTGCTGCGCGGTCATGCCGTCTTCGGACAGGCTGTCCACGCCGCGCGCGATCTGGTCGTTCAGCCCCGCGATGCGCACCATGAAAAATTCTTCGAGGTTGGAGGCGGAGATCGACAAAAACTTCGCGCGCTCCAACAGCGGGTTCGCGAGATTTTTCGCTTCCGACAAAACGCGGTGGTTGAAACGCAGCCAGGAAATTTCGCGGTTGAGGAATTTGGCGGCCAGCGGATGCGCGGGAACCTCTGCCGGCGCTGCTGGCGCGGTGGTCATGGCAAGGTCGGGCAAAATCTTGACCGATATGTCTGACGGCTCGTTCATCTTCAGTCCAATAAATACCTTAGTACAAAGAGCAGTATAGCATACATATCCACAGGCCTGCAGGACAGGGTGGTAAGGGGTTCAAATCTTTCGTTTTTTATGCCGGAAATTGCGTGATTATGCGCAAGCCCTACCTCACATGTCACCCCGGCGAAAGCCGGGGTCCACGGACAATGTATTCCGGTAAAAACAAATACACGACGGTTGCGCAGAGGCCGCGTCGTCCGTGGATCCCGGCTTTCGCCGGGATGACAGTCATTTGATAGATTTCGCGAACCTGTCCATCGCCTGCGCCAGCTTGAAATCAAGATCGGTGATGCCGCCCGCGTCATGCGTGGATAACGTGACATCGACGCGGTTATACACGTTGAACCATTCGGGGTGATGGTTCATCTGTTCGGCCTTCAATGCGCTGCGCGTCATGAAGGCGAAGGCCGCGCTGAAATCTTTAAACTGGTAAGATTTAACCAGCGCGCCGCGTTTGCCCTTCGCGCGGCTCCATCCGGCATTTTTTTTCAGAAACGATTCGATATCTTGACTCTTGTTCAAATTGGCCATGGACAGATTCTCCCCGATTCGGTATGGTGGCTGTAGTTTAGCTCAAGCATCGCGTTGACGTCTATCCGGGGGTCGGACAGTTGGAAACAAAATCAATCTTCGTGGGATTCACCGTCCCGCCATCGACGGATGATATTCAGCAGATCGCTGAAATCATCATCGACGGACTGCCGGACGGCATGCGCAAGCATACCGGCGGGAAAAAGCTGAAGGCGGTGGTGGAGGATTTCCCCGACGCGTTCATCGAGCAGGAACTGGAACTTGAAACGCCTTTCGACCTGCTGGGCTGTTACCAGTCCTGCAGCCCCGCGCAGCGCGGCAACACCAAAGGCGGACGCAAGGAAGACACGATTTACCTCTACCGCCGTCCCATCCTCGATATGTGGGCCGACGGCAACGAGGACCTGACGCGCCTTATCAACCGCGTCATCCTGCACGAAATCGGCACGCATTTCGGTTTCACGCAGGACGATATTGATATGTACGAAGAGGACATGTTCGGGGCGACGGTTTCGAACAGCGGCGCCGGTTAGGGGTTTCTTGGCGCCTTGTTCCTCTATATAAGGGGCGGCTTCTTACGGGGAGCCGCCCTTTTTTATGAGTAAATTGGGAGAGTTGGAATGCCCGCCGAGATATTGTATTCGCCAGAATTGACATTCACCGCAGTAGAAACTTCGCTTACCTCGCTGCATTTAAATGCAATACTTTCTTTGGTTTTTACACTTAGCATTTTATTTTTCTGGCTTGCATACAAAGTA
>JADYYV010000148.1 GCA_020853455.1 Alphaproteobacteria bacterium
AGATAACGCTTCAAAACCGTGATGTTGGAATGACGGCTCCTGACACGATGAGCACCGCCATGATTGACCCGTTTATTATTCGACAAGGTGTATTCGAATTGCTTAAGACGTCCATGCAGCCCCGCCCCGCCAGCAGTCATCCCGATATATGCGATCTCTTTGATCCAGCTGAATGGCTTGCCTGAAAGACTTGTTTTCGATTTGGCAATCACATAAATGCCGGGGTTCTTTAATACAGGCAGCAAATTGCTGCGCCTATCCAAACGCACCCAGTCGGTGAATTTGTACTGACGAAGAAATTCCGGATCGGGCTCTCGCATGTTTATGAGTTAAACCTTCTTCTTCACCTGCGCCACAATGTCTCCGGCGGTGATGCCGAAGTGTTTGTAGAGTTCCTGATAGGGCGCGCTTTCGCCGAAGGATTTCATGCCGACGAAGATGCCGTCGCGGCCGATGATGTGGTCCCAGCCCTGACGGACGGCGGCTTCGACAGCCACGTTCACCTTGGACGAACCGATCAGCGAGGTCTGGTATTTCGCATCCTGCTGCGCGAACAGTTCCAGTGACGGCGCGGAGACGACGCGGGTGGAGATTTTCTCGGCCTCCAGCATGTCGCGTGCCTTCATCGCGATTTCGATTTCCGAACCGGTCGCCCAGATGGTGACGGTGGCATCGCTTGAGCCTTCCGCGAGGATATAGGCGCCGCGCTTCGACAGGTTCTCGTCCGAGGTTTCCTTGCGCACCAGCGGCAGGTTCTGGCGCGTCAGCACCAGCACCGAGGGGCCGGTCGTATGCTCCAGCGCGATCTGCCATGCTTCCGCCGTTTCAATGACGTCGGCAGGGCGCAGGACAAGCAGGTTGGGGATGCAGCGCAGCGCCGCCAGATGTTCGACCGGCTGATGGGTCGGGCCGTCTTCGCCGAGACCGATTGAATCGTGCGTCATGATGTAAATCACGCGCTGCTTCATCAACGCCGAGAGGCGGATGGAGGGGCGGCAGTAATCGGTGAAGCTCAGGAACGTCCCGCCATAGGGGATCAGCCCCTTGTGCAGCGCCATGCCGTTCATGGCAGCCGCCATGCCGTGCTCGCGCACGCCCCAATAGATGTAACGGCCGGAATAATCTTCCTTCGTCACCTTGCCCATGTCTTTCACAAGCGTCAGGACGGAACCGGTGAGATCTGCCGAGCCGCCGACCATTTCGGGGAGTGCGGGGATGAGTGCTTCCAGCACTTTGCCGGATGCCGCGCGGGTCGCGATTTTCGGCGCTTCCGCTTTCATTTTTGCTTTGAACGCCGAAATAACGGGCGCGACGGTTCTCGTCACATCGCCGCTGATCATGCGGTCGAACAGCGCGCGTTTCTCGCCGTCCAGTTTATCAAGGCGCGATTGCCAGTTTTTGCGCTCCATCTGGTGGGCGCTGCCGGTCGCGCGCCAGGCTTCGACGACGTTTTCGGGCAGGTGGAACGGCACATGCGGCCAGTTCAGGTTCTTGCGCGCGCCCGTGATTTCTTCATCGCCGAGCGGCGAGCCGTGGGAGGAAGATTTGCCCTCTTTCGTCGGAGCGCCATAGCCGATTTTCGTCTTGCAGGAAATCAGGCTCGGCTTGTTGGGGTTCAGCTGCGCGGCGGCGATGGCTTTTGCGATCTGATCGGGGTTGTGGCCATCGACCGTGAAGGTTTCCCAGCCGTAAGCTTCAAAACGCTGCGGCGTGTTGTCGGTGAAGGAAAGGGAAGTCGGGCCGTCGATGGAAATTTCGTTGTCATCATACAGCACGATCAGCTTGCCAAGGCCGAGATGGCCCGCGAGCGAGCAGGCTTCGTGGCTGATGCCCTCCATCAAATCGCCGTCGGACGCGATGACATAGGTGAAGTGGTTGAAGATTTCATTGCCGAAACGCGCATTCATCATGCGCTCCGCAAGCGCAAAGCCCACGCCGTTCGAAATGCCTTGGCCCAGCGGGCCGGTGGTGGTTTCGATGCCGGCTTCGGGCATGACTTCGGGGTGGCCGGGGGTCAGGCTGTGCAGCTGGCGGAAATTTTTCAGCTGGTCGAGCGTCATTTTCTCGTAACCCGACAGGTGCAGGATGGAATACAGCAGCATCGAGCCGTGGCCGGCGGAGAGGATGAAACGGTCGCGGTCGGGCCAGGTCGGGTTCGACGCGTCATGTTTCATGAATTGCGTGAACAGCACGGTCGCCACGTCGGCCATGCCCATCGGCATGCCGGGATGGCCTGAATTCGCCTTTTGCACCGCGTCCATCGACAGGGCGCGAAGCGCGTTCGCAAGCTCGTTATGGCTGGCGGTTGCGGTGGTCTGGGATTTGGCTGCTTGTGCGGATGACATCGTGCATATGCTCCTTATAAATGCCCCTGCAACATGCAACATCGGCGGGATTCGCGCAACCGGTCTCGACTGGCACAGGCGCGCGCAATTATGCTTGATATACATGGATAATTTTGATTGTTTTTGACATAAAAAAGGTAGCGGTCTATAACGGGACAGCATTTAACAAAGGAATTCGCCATGGTCATGATGCCCGACGGTTATCTTTACGAACGCATCGAAACGCTCTATGTCTCGCCCGAGCATCAGCTGTTTTTGAAGACAGGGCAGGCGCAGGCCGCCGATGGCCGCCGCGCCTATGTCAGCATCACGCGGTTTGACGAGCTGGACGCAGTCCAGCGCCAATCCATGCTGGAAAAAGCAAAACCGCTGGACGATTCCGCGCGCCTCACGATTTCGACCGTCGATGGCAGGACGGTTATCCATGACGGTTTCACCGGCACGAACGCCGTTTTCTCGCTCGCGCCGCCCAGGGAAACGCCCGCGAAAAAACCGAACCTGAAATTCAGGCTCTAAGCCTGCGATTCATACCATCTTGCCGGCCGGCCCGCGCTGGCGGTATCATCCGGGTATGACCGAAAACACGCCCGATTTCCGCAAGATGACACCGGAGGATTTGCGCCGGAACATCACCGAGCTCAATCACCAGATCAAGCGCATGAAGCGTTTCGATCCAAACCGCTTCGCCTATGAAATCGAACAGGCGGAGGAATTACGCAGGAAATACAAAATCGTCTGGCGCGCGCGTCCCGGCCGCGTGTTTCACGACGTCGCCGCGCGCAAGAAAAAGCAGAAAGAAATGAAACGCTATACGCGCGGGCCGAGGTCTTAAGCCTTCGCGGTTTTACGCTTCGTCCCTTTCGCCTTCAGTGTCGCGAACGGTTTTTCCAGCTGGTGCCAGACCGGCACGATCGCAAGACCGATCAGCAATCCCGCCACCGTCGAAATCAGGATGCCGACAAAAGTATTGAGGTCATGCATCGCATGTTCCGCTGCCGGAATGCCATGCAGCACAATGCCGCCGCCGACCGAGAACATGGCGGCAGTACCGACCACGGATAAAGTTTTCATCAGGTACGGCACGCATTTCAGGATGCCGATGCCCAGTTTCTGCACAGCTTTTTTGGGTTTTTTGGCAAGGTACATGCCAAGGTCATCCAGCTTGATGATGCAGCCGACAAGGCCATAAACGAAAACGGTCATCCCGATGCCGACGCCGGTCAGCACGCCCGCCTGCACCCACAGCGTTTTTTCCTTCACCGCGCCCAGCGCGACCGCCACGATTTCGGCGGACAGGATGAAGTCGGTATTCACGGCTTCGGCGATTTTCTTTTGCTCGACCTCCATCAATTCTTCGGCGCTTTTCTGCGCGGCCTGACGCACTTCCTTGGCGTGCGATACGTCTTCGACGGTCGGCTTCAACGCATGGATGACTTTTTCCGCGCCCTCATAGCACAAAAACGCGCCGCCCAGCATCAGCAGCGGCACGATCGCCCATTCGGCGATGATGCTCAGGATCAGGGCTGCGGGGATCAGGATGCATTTGTTCTTGAACGAACCCTTGGCCACGCGCCAGACGATCGGCAATTCCCGCTTCGGATCGATGCCGACCAGCGCTTGCGCGTTCACGGCCAGATCGTCGCCTGCGATACCCGCCGTTTTCGTGGCGGCCACCTTCGACATCGCCGCGACATCGTCGAGCAGCAGGGTGATATCGTCGAGCAATGCCAGCAAACCGCCAAAAGCCATGTCAGAATCTCCGTTGTTTTTCTGCGCTTAACCTAACGGATTTGCCGCAGGTACGGAAGTCAGGAAAAAAACCGCCGGGGCGGTCGAATTCCCCGGCGGCGTCATGGTCGTCGTTAAACTTTACTTGCCGAAATTGCGGTTCAGCATCTTCTCGAACCCCTTAAAGGCGGGGGCGGCGGGTTTCACATCCGACGGCAATCCGGGCTCTGCCTTGGGCACTGCGTTGTTCAATACGGCCTTCACATCCAGCACCGATTTCAGCGCGC
>JADYYV010000149.1 GCA_020853455.1 Alphaproteobacteria bacterium
GATGTGACCGCCCGCGACGAACATGGCGAGAAAGCCGCCGACATCGCCATCCGCCTGAATTTCGATTCCATCACGCGGCAGCTGAACGCGCGCGAGGCCGAAAAAGAACTCTATGCCCGCACCACCGGCTTCAGGAAGGATTTCGAGGAAGCGATCGACGGCTTTAAAAAGGGCACGCCCGCGATGTCCGTGCCCAAGCACAATTACAAATGGAAACGATGATTCCGTAAATCATTCGCCTGTCGCGCGTTTGCCGCGATTTGGCTATGGTATCCCAAAGGAAAAATCATGACGCAGCCCGCAAGAAAAGAGACACCCATGTCCAAGGAAAGCTACACGCCCAAGGCGCTCGATTATCCCTCGCTGAGATTCGATCTGGGCGAGAATGCGGAGATGCTGCGTGAAACGGTGCGTAGCTTCGCGCAGGAAAAAATCGCGCATCGTGCGGCGGATATCGACCACAAAAACGAATTCCCGAACGAGCTGTGGCCGGAATTCGGGAGCTTGGGTTTACTGGGCATCACGGTCGAGCCGGAATACGGCGGATCGGGCATGGGATATATCGAGCATATCATCGCGATGGAAGAAATTTCCCGCGCCTCGGCCTCGGTCGGTTTGTCCTACGGCGCGTTTTCGAACCTCTGCGTCAACCAGATCAAGCTGAACGGGTCGGAAGCACAGAAACAGAAATACCTGCCCGACCTGTGCGCCGGCCGCAAGATCGGCGCGCTGGCGATGTCGGAACCGGGCGCGGGCTCTGACGTGGTTTCCATGAAGCTGAAGGCCGAGAAAAAAGGCGACCGCTACATCCTGAACGGCACCAAGATGTGGATCACCAACGGGCCTGATGCGCACACGCTGGTCGTCTATGCGAAAACAGATCCCGCCGCCGGATCGAAAGGCATGACCGCCTTCATCATCGAAAAAGGATTCAAGGGTTTTTCAACGGCGCAGAAGCTGGACAAGCTGGGCATGCGCGGATCGAACACTTGCGAGCTGGTGTTCCAGGACTGCGAAGTGCCCGAAGAAAACGTGCTGAATGCGGTCGGTAAGGGCGTGAACGTGCTGATGAGCGGCCTTGATTACGAGCGCGCCGTGCTGTCGGGCGGCCCGCTTGGCATCATGCAGGCCTGCATGGATGTCGTGCTGCCCTATGTGCATGAACGCAAGCAGTTCGGCCAGAGTATCGGCGAATTCCAGCTGATGCAGGGCAAAGTCGCCGATATGTATGTCGCGCTGAACACCGCCCGCGCCTATGTCTATGCCGTGGGTCAGGCTTGTGACCGCAAGGAAATCACGCGCAAGGATGCGGCCGGCGCGATCCTGTATTCCGCCGAAAAAGCCACATGGATGGCACTGGAAGCCATCCAGACGCTGGGCGGCAACGGTTATATCAACGATTACCCGACCGGCCGTTTGCTGCGCGACGCCAAGCTGTATGAAATCGGTGCGGGCACAAGCGAAATCCGCCGCATGCTGATCGGCCGCGAGCTGTTCAAAGAAACCGCGTGACCGCGAAGCGCATCATCGTCGCCGCTGCAATCGCGCTTGCGCTGCTCGCAGGCGGCATGATGTTCTATCGTCACATGAAAAATTCCGCGCCGCAGCTGACCGAAACGCCGCCGACGCCAGAACGACCGCCTTCCGCGCCGCCAGTGCCGCTGACACCGCCGAAATTATGGCGGCTGGCGAATGATGTGGAATGCCTGAAGGCCGAGGCGCTGCGGTTCGAGGGCGCGACGGTTGCGGATTACGGCGCATGGAAGCCCATCGGCGTGCTGCTGACCAACACTTGCGACACGCCGCAGGTGTTGAGCGACATAAAACATTCCCTGACCGCGCTGGAATACGTGTCGTCGCGCCTGCCCGCAAAAATCGCGCTACTGGGCGCGGATGCCGCCGCCCCTGCGCAAATCGTCACGCTGTCGCGCGGCGGCGAACATTGCGAGACGATGACAGCGCTGCCTGATAAGTGCAGGCTATTGCCGATCGCCCCGAAACAGCGCGCCTTTGTCGCCCTGCCCGACCAGTCATGGTTTTCGCTGAAATTACAGGATGAGAAAAAAATCACCGGATTTTCCGGCCTGCCGCAGGACCCCGCGCTTCCCAAACCCGTGCCGAAGATGCCGGATATGGGGTTCAAGCTAAAGGGCGTCGGCGCTCCTTAAATGCCGAGCGCGCTGCGCAGCCGTTTGAAAAACGTCGGCTTCGGTTTTTTATATCCCGCTTTTTTATTGAAGCTGTCGGTCAGGCTTTGGGTACGCTCCAGTATCGTATCGCGCGCCTGCTGGAATTCTTCTTCCTTCAGCGCTGCCGCCTTTGTCACTGTGTCCTCGATCAGCGCCAGCGTTGTGCGCGCATCCTCCGGCTGTTTTTCAAGGAACAGGCGGGCGAGATCGTTTACGGCAGGCACGGAATCATTCGCGGCGAAATAGATGCCGGACAGTTTTTCAGTCGGGATAAACGGCGACGCCCTGCCGGCCTCCGCCACAACCTTGCGGAACTGGTCGACCGAAGCGGCCTTGTTGAATATCTTGTTGTGTCGCTCGAAATATTTCGCGCTGTAGCGCGGCAGGCCGTTTTCCATGATTTCGGCGAACAGCGCGCGGGCGAAATGCCGCTCGTCCGGAAAGGATTCGGGCGGTGAATTCTTCAGGAACTTTCCGATGCAGCCGCGCGCACCGCCGCCCTTGGCCATCATCGCGTCGATATATTCTGGATTGCCGTTTTTCGCTTCGCGCAGCGCCATCAGGGTTTGCGCGGTGAAGGCATCGGCTTCGATCATCATGCCGATAACATGTTCGTCCTGCGCGTTATGCAGCTTTCCGGCGGCAGATTTCATGTCGCCGCGGTCGATGTGCTGCTGCATATGGCGCAGTTCGTGCCACAGCGTCGTCGTCATGCGCGCGATATCGCCGCGATTGGCGACGCGGATCACGGCGCCCGCGGGCCCGCGCGAGAATCGCCCCTGCACATCATCGATGCGCCCCGGGCGCACGACATAAATTTTAACGCCGTGTTTTTTTGCCGATTTTAACAGGTCCGCGCCACCCGGCATGGCGGCCACGCGAGCCATGATTTCCGCCCGCGCTGCACGATGTGTGCAGTGCTTCCACTGCACATAGCGGTCATCCGCCGTCGCCAGTAACAGCGTCACGCGCTTGCGCGCGTCTTGCAGCCACTTTTTTGGAGGTGCCAGCTTCGTCATGACCGTTTCATCGTTGAATATGAAACAAGGTTAACCGCGCAGGCGCGTCTAATCAAGACAGCGAATCAAATCAGGCTTTTTTGCTGTGCGAAAGCGCGGCCGACACGCCCAGCGCCGCCACGGACTGTTCCACGATATGCTGCGCGTTCAGTTCCGCCGTATCGTATTGTTTTTGCGGCGCGTCATGATCCAGCCATGTATCGGGCAGCGTCATGGTGCGGATTTTAAGGCCCCTGTCCAGCGCGCCCTTGGACGCCAAAAACTGCAGCACGAACGCGCCGAAACCGCCGTTCGAGCCTTCTTCGACCGTAATCAGCACTTCGTGGTTTTTGGCAAGGTTCATCACCAGTTCTTCATCGAGCGGCTTGGCGAAGCGCGCATCGGCGACCGTTGCGGAAAGCCCCATCGCGGCCAGTTGCTCCGCCGCCTTGATCGATTCCTGCAGGCGCGTGCCATAGCTGAGGATTGCAATCGTCGTGCCCTCGCGCACCACGCGGCCCTTGCCGATGGGAAGCACTTCGCCCGGTTTCAGTTCCAGACCCCAACCTTCGCCGCGCGGGTAGCGATAGGCGATCGGGCCGCTGTCGTATGCGGCGGCGGTTGCCGTCATATGCAGCAATTCCTGTTCGTCGGCGGGTGCCATCAGCACGAAATTCGGCAGGCAGCCAAGGAAGGCGATATCGAAAGACCCCGCATGTGTCGCGCCATCGGCACCCACCAGACCTGCACGGTCCATGGCAAAACGCACGGGCAGGTTCTGAATCGCCACATCATGCACGACCTGGTCATAGCCGCGTTGCAGGAAGGTGGAATAAATTACCACGAAGGGTTTATAGCCTTCGGTCGCAAGCCCCGCCGCGAATGTCACGGCATGCTGTTCGGCGATGCCGACATCGAAGGTGCGCTTGGGGAATTCTTTTTCAAACAGGTCAAGGCCGGTGCCGGACGGCATGGCGGCCGTGATGGCGACAATCTTGGAATCCTTACGCGCTTCGGCGATCAGCCCGTCGGCAAAGAC
>JADYYV010000150.1 GCA_020853455.1 Alphaproteobacteria bacterium
CCCTTCAGCGTGCGGTAGAGCGACTGGCAATGTTCGCAGTTCACGTTGATGAACATATAAATGTATGGCGCATCGGGCTTGCCCACGCGCACCCAGTTGGCTTTTTCAACGGCGGCATAGAACTGCTCCGCCTTGGGGATCGCGTCCTTGTCGGCATTGGGCTCGATCGTCACGGCTTTTTGCGAACCGGCGGAGCGCGCCTTGTAAATCTGCAGCTGGGTTTTCGTGATGTCCTTGCCGCCGCCGCTGAACAGGCGGCCCTTCAGCATCGCGCCCATCGGGCTGGTATAGATCATGGAACGCACTTCGCCGTCGCGGCCGACCAGCAGCCAGCCGTCCATGTCGTATGATTTGCCGATATAAAGGATCTTGCCGCCCAGCTTTTCAAACTGGATCAGTTCGGCCGTCTGCGGTTTTTTCTGCGCCATCGCGGCGCCCGACCAGAACATGGCGGCAGCTACCGCCAGCATGACCACAAACTTTTTCATACCAAGTCCAGATCCTTGAAAACTGAAAACGCCCCGCGTCAGAACGCCGGGCTTCCGATTAAACTAGTCCAAATCGCCCATTTGCACAACTTTTGCACATTCCGAAGGGAACGATCGGGCGATACCTTATTATAGCACTGCGGATGATATATCACATAATAATGGATACTATTTAGAAAATTCAGGCGCTTATGCCGACATTATTGCCAGAATAATTACAGGCTGAAATCGCGCTTCTTCGGCGCTTGCGGCTCGGTGTCGTTCGCGGCGGCGGGCTTGGCCGCGCGGGGTTCGCGGATGCCGCCGCCCTTGTCGCGGCGTTTCTTTTCTTCGCGCAGCAGGTCTTCGATGCCGTTGTCCTGTTCTTCGGCGATGTCGAGCGGGGATTCCTCGTCGTTGTTGCGCACGTTCATATCCGCACCCCAATCCAGCAGCTGGCGCACGATGTCATGGTGTTCGCCCCGCACGGCGGCGGAAAGCGGCGTGTCGCCGTCCGAGTCTCGCGATTCAAGCCTGGCACCCGCGGCATAGAGCATTTTCAGGATATCGCTGAAGCCTTCATAGGCGGCGCGGGAGAAAGGCGTCACGCCGTCATTGTCGGTCGTGTCGGCCTGCGCGCCCGATTTCAGCAGCAGGCGCACCATATCGGCGCGGTTGTTTTCGACCGCCAGCGACAGCGCGGTGTCGTTTTCGGTATTGCGCGCATCGATCAGGTTTTCTTTTTGCGCCAGCAGAAATTCCGCCATGTCGGCCGCGCCTTTTTCCGCCGCGAACATCAGCGCGGTGCGGCCGTTTTTATTGCGGCGGGTGGTGGAGGCCTGCGACGCGGCCAGCATTTTCACGACCTCGAAGGCATTGCCGTAGGCGGCCAGCAGCAGCGGCGTATCGCCCGTCTTGTCGGCGGCGTCGATGGCGGCGCCGGCCTTCAAAAGAGCCGCCACCACATCGACCGCGCCGCTATGCGCGGCGGTGTGCAGCGGCGTGCGCCCGTTGCGGTCGCGCAGTTCCAGTTCCGCGCCTTCGTCCGCCAGCCGCTGGATCAGCGACGACTGCCCGGCTTCGGCGGCGGCGGAAACCACGCCGCGCCCCCAGCGGTCGCTGGCCGCAAGATCCGCGCCCGCATCGAGCGCGGCGGATACGCCCGCCCAGCTGCCGCGCGAAATCGCCTCGAACAGGGCGGCGTTGTTTTTTTCCTGGCGTTTGGCGGCGCTGTTGAAACCGAACATTTTTAAATGGCCTTAAATCGAAAAGGGTTTGGGCGGCTTGGGGACCGCTTTGTTGCCGAAGCTGGCGGTTTTGGGCGCGGATATGCGCTCCTTGGCGGCTTGCGGCTTGGCGGCCTCGGCCTCGGCCAGCGCGATGACTTCGTCGACCGAGGGATCGCGCAGGGGCGGCGCGTCGGGCATCGCCTGCAGCAGGATCATCGTGATCGTGCGCTTCACTTCGGCGTTATTGACGTTCTTGATCAGGTCGTAGGCGGTCTTGCCGCTATTGTCTTTCAGGAACAGTGCCGGCTGCTTGGACAGGATGAAGCGCACCAGCGACGGGTTGTCTTTCCACACCGCCATCATCAGCGGCGTGCGGCCGTCGGCGTTGCGCGTGTTGATATCCGCGCCCTTTTGCAGGCAGAGGTTGATAAGGTCGGTATTATACGCATCGACGCCCGCCAGCAGGTTTTCGTTCACGATGCGCCGCTGTTCGGGGTCGATATTGTCAGTTCCCTGCCATTGATCCGTCATGATGCCCCTACAGGTTCAGTTTGTTGCCGCGCGCCTTGGGCTGCGTGTTCTGCGCGGATTTGCCGAAGCTGGCGGTGCGGGGCGCCACGCGCGGCTTTTCGGGCTTGTTTTCATTGGCGGCCGCGATCACCTGCGGCGTGACGGGATTACCCTGCGCCATGCCGTCGCGCAGCATGTCGGGCAGCGCGCCCACCAGCACGTCGATGATCTGCTGGCGGTTCGGATGATAGCCGGAGTCCAGGTTGCGCGCCACATCCAGCACGATCTCGCCAGAGTAATTCCTGGAAAAAACATCCGCGCCCTTCGACACAAAATACGCCGCGGCCGCGACATCGCCGGTTTTCGCGGCCAGCATCAGCATCGTGTTGCCGCGCGCGTCGCGGCTGTCGATATCCGCGCCCTCCGCGATCAGGTAATCGGCGATATCGGTTTTCAGCCCCTTGGCATACATCAGGTGGATCAGCTGCGCATTGGACGAATAATAATCGTCGCTGCCGTTGCGGCGGATATAACGGCTGACATCGCCCGCGCTGACATTCACATTCGCGCCTTTTTCGACATAGCTGCGGATATGGGCGAGGTCGCGGTTCGCAACCGCCTCGATCAGCAGCTTGTCGAGAATGGCCTGTTCGTCTTTCGACCTTTCGCGCACGGGCTCGGGCGCCTGCTGATGCGTGCGCGGTAGATCGCTGTGACTGCCATCAAAAATTTCTATAGACATGCCCCGCATCCTAGCCGAACGGCATATTTATGTCAATAAAACGCGCCCCGTAAAGATTTAAGGAAATCAAATACCTGCATTATCTTAACGCCGCCCGTTTTCGGCCGCCTGCGAATCCTTCACGGGGTTGACACATGACTCTGCCGACCGTAAAGAAACGGCACAGGTTAAAAAATCCTGCCCGTACATATCATATTGGAGTGCCCGCCATGAAAGGCCGCAAACCCACCACCTCGAAATTCAAGCGCGCGTTTATTATCGCGGCGGCAGCTTTGGGATTTGGCGCGACCACCGCGACGCTCGACAGCATTCCGAAAGACCCCGTCACCGACACCCAGATCGTCATGCACCAGGGCAGCTATGACCAGACGGGCATCAATATTTCTCCCACCGACCAGATGTGGAAACACACGCTGTCGATGCGTTCGCAAAGCGGCATCGAAGGCGAATTGATGGCGGCGGCGGCATCGGGCGACAGCTGGCGCGTGCAGGCGATTTTCGACAACGGCGCGGTTTCCGGCCGGTCCGGCATCGCGGCGGATGCGCTGGCGCAGGCCGCGTATTTCGGCCATGCGGATGTGGTGAAAACCCTGATGCACAACAGCGTCGATCCCACCGCCAATGACGGCGCGGCGCTGCTGGCGGCGATCCGCGGCGGCAACACCGCGATTGCCATCGACATGATGGATCTGGGCGTGCGCGCGGATGTGCAGAACAACGAGGCGCTGCTGCTGGCGTCGTTCAAGGGCGATTATTTCATGGTCTATACGCTGCTGGAACGCGGCGCGGATCCGCGCAGCAACGACGGCGCGGCGCTGACCTATGCGAACAGCTTCGGCTATGATGGCGTTGCGCTGCTGCTGCAGAATTCGATCGACGCGAAAAACGCGGCGGAAATGCAGGCGAACACCTACACGCCGTCGGCGTCCTTCGGCACGCTGCCGGACGGCACGCAAAGCCCGTTCCCCAACTGGCAGTATCGCGGCCCCGGTTTCAGCCCCGGTCCTTTCTAATCCCGCGGCACGCTCTAGTTATGGTGAAGTAATCGCTGTTTTGAACAACTGCGCATCATGCTATAGTTTCCAGCATAACAGCGGATATATCGGGATAATGCCAAGCTCTGCCATCGCCTTTCCTTTATGGGGGAAACTATGCAAGCAACGCCCACGCGCATGAAAGCACTCGAACACGCCCACGTCACAATCGAAATCATGGACAAGCTGTCGCCGGCCGACCTGAACGACCTGTGCGATTCCACCGATGCCGCGATCGAAGCGGGCGGCGGTTTCGGCTGGATCAACCTGCCGGCGCGCGAAGTTCTGGAACGCTACTGGAAGGGCGTGCTGGTCGTGCCGGAGCGTCATTTATTGCTCGCCCGCATCGACGGCATGGTCTGCGGCGCGGCGCAGCTGGTGGAGCCGTCGCGCCATAACGAGGCGCAGGCGTTTTCGGCGCAGATCCTCGCCTCTTTCGTCGCCCCCTGGGCGCGCGGGCATGGCGCGGGCCGCAAACTGGTCGAAATGGCCGAAAAGCTGGCGACCGAGATGGGTTACAAAACCATCCAGCTGGACGTGCGGGAGACGCAAACAGCCGCCATCGCCCTGTATGAACAGATGGGTTACCGCCGCTGGGGCACGAATCCGGCCTATGCCATGATCGACGGCAGGCTGATCGCGGGCTATTTCTACACCAAATCGCTGAACCCGATCCCCGCCCCCAAAGCGGTCTGAAACCGCCGTTTTCCCGAGCTTTCAAAGATGGTTGCCGGAGACTCGGAACCTGACATCGTTGATTTAATTCACATAATCACAGGTGATTTGCCGAAGCCCCCGAGTCTCGGGTTGAAAACACCTGTTTTAGGCGTTAACTTTTCCATAAGAGCGAAAATTATTGTCCATATTGCACTGCAACGATTACGAAAGTTATAAAAATCAACACTATCCTGAAATATTATGACTTTCTATCCGGCTATTCCGTAATTTGTTCTTGCGCTCTTTCTGGCTACTGATTAGGTTAACTAAGTCTAAACAAAAACCATAAAAACACCAAAACACACACTCTCGTAACAGGAGGCCACATAAAATGGCGAATGACGAAAACTTTACAGGCTTTAAATACCTGCTGGATGCCGGCAACTCGCGCCAGTACGCGGTGCCCTATGAAGACGGCCGCGCAAAGTCCCCGCTGCAAGTATTCGCGCAAGACCAGCGCGAAGCGGGTTTCGGCAAGAACGAGCGCATCTTCGCGTTCGATGACGACAGCCAGCACAGCGTTGCCGCCGACGGCAAGGTCCTCCTGAACACGACCGCCTACCAGATCAACACGAACGAAGAAGGCCGCCCCAGCAAGCTTTTGCAGGTCGACGTTTCTTATGAACTCCAGTTCGCCGTGAAAAACGGCAAGCCCGAAGGCACCTATGTGCTGACCGCCGCTTCCAAAGAAGGCGTTGAGGAAATGGGCCTGGATGCAAGCTTCCCCACCACCTTCAAGGCGGATCTCGATCCGTCCGATCCCGGCCTGATCAAAGGCCCGAACGGCAACTTCAAGGTTTCTCCCGCTCTCGTGCAGCACCTGCCCTTCCCGCCCCATCAGGACGGTTCGGCATTCATCGCGCGCATGAGCGTCCAGCAGAACCCGACCACGCAAGAGCCCAAAGTGCTGCCGAAAAACCCCAGCACGACCTTCAACGGCTCGGCGAACGGCAACCCTGCGAAGCCCCAGCCCCCGAAAAATCCGAAAATCACGGATGCGGCGCTGGAACAGGCCCTGCGCGAATACACCGAAGACCTGACCGAGAAAGCCAAGAACGGCAAGCTCGATCCCGTCGTCGGCCGCGATGACGAAACGAAAAACACGCTGCGCATCCTGTCGCGCCGCAAGCAGGCATCCGTTGCCTTCACCGGCGACGCCGGCGTTGGTAAAACCGCGATGTTTGCCGCTATCTCGCAAGCGATCGTCGACAAGAGCCCGGACGTTCCGGAATCGCTCGAAGGCGCGCGCGTCCTGCAGATGGACATCCAGAAGATGCTGGCCGGCGCGAAATTCCGCGGCCAGTTCGAAGAACGCCTGAAGCCCATCATTGACGGCCTGCAGGAGCGCGAAGGCTGGTTCAAAGGCCAGAAAGTCATCATCGCAATCGACGAGATCCACAACCAGCTCGGCGCCGGCAAGAACGGCGACGACGCGGGCTCGGCCGGCAACATGATGAAACCCTTCCTCGTTTCCCGCGGCATCTCGGTCATGGGCACGACGACGGGCGAAGAATACCGCAAGCACATCGAAAAAGACCCCGCGCTTGCACGCCGCTTCCAGCAGATGGTTCTGGGCCAGCCCAACCGCGAAGCGACGCTGTTCATCACCGAAAAACTGTGGCCGGGCATCAAGGCTCACCACGGCATCACCGAAGACATCTCGAAGAAAGACCTCGAGTATATCGTCGACATGACCAACCGCTACGCGCCTGCGATCTCGCAGCCGTCGAAAGCGGAAACGGCGCTCGATGACGCGGCAGCTAACGCAAAACAGCGCCACAGCAACGTGCTGGAGCGCCAGGATATCGTGGCGGCCGTCGCGCAGATGTCGAAACTCTCGGTCGACTTCCTGAGCCAGAACGACAGCGACCGCTTCCTGCGCATGGAAAAAGAGCTGCCCGAGCAAGTCCTCGGCCAGCCCGGCATCCAGCGCGTCGTCGACGGCCTGATCGGCTCGCGCTCCGGCCTTTCGGATCCGAACCAGCCCTGGGCTGCCTTCGTGTTCCAGGGCCCGACGGGTACCGGTAAAACCGAACTCAGCAAGGCGCTTGCCCGCTACCTCTTCGGCGACGAAGGCGCTCTGATCCAGCTGAACATGGGCGATTATGCCGAGAAACACACCGTTTCCCGCCTGATCGGCGCACCTCCCGGCTATGTGGGCTTCGAAGATTCCGAACCCGCCCTGACGGAACGCATCCGCCAGCGCCCCTATTCGATCCTGCTGCTCGACGAAATCGAGAAAGCGCACCCTGACGTGTTCAACGTCCTGCTGCCCGTCCTGAACGACGGCGTCATGACCGACAACCACGGCAAGAAAGTGCTCTTCAACAACGTGATCGTCGTCATGACCACCAACCTGGGCGCGAAGGAAGCGATGGCTTACCTGAACGGCGGCGCAGGCGGCGACTTCGGTATCGATACGACCGCCAACGGCCGTACCGCAACCGCGGAAGAGCAGGAAGAAAAACTGTCGGGCATCTACGCGAAGAAACGCAAAGAGTTCTTCCGCCCCGAGATGATCAACCGTATCGAGGAACTGGGCGGTTTCGTCACGTTCATCCCGCTCGCGCAGGAAGTCATCACGAAACTGGTCAGCCGCGAAGTCGAAAAGGTCAACAAGCGTTTGTCCGACCCGACCGGCGCACTGGCTCTCAACCCGGCGCTCAAGGACGTTTCCATCGAAGTCGGCGCGGATGCACGCATCCAGCTGGCGGCCGAAGGCTACAAGCCGGATATGGGCGCACGCCCGCTTCGCAAAGTGGTCCGCGAGAAGATCTCGAACCCGCTTGGCAAGTGGCTGATGGCCAACAAGGAAGCCATCGCGGAGTTCGTCGAGAAAAACGGCCCTGCGAAGATCGTCATCAACAAGCTGCCCACCAAGGAATTGGGCTTCGAGCCGGAACTGGTCGCGACGACCGTCACCGCCGAAGTGTCGAACGACAACAAGGCAGCCGCAACGCCCGCCGCACAGCGCAAGAACAAGCGCGGCGCGCCGACGCTGTAACCTGATACCTGATACGAATACTCACTAAGTGTTTTGGTGAAAAACTGACGGGGCCCCCACAAGGGGCCCCTTCTTTTTGTGGCAGGCGAAGCCTGCGTGCCCCGCAAGCGGCCCTTCTTTTTGCGCGCAAGAGACAGCTGCTATTTCATTCCATCCCGCCTCATGTGGCAAAGCGCGTTATAAATTTAAATTCCCCACGAATGCACACGAATAGACACGAATAAAAGCGCCGCAGCCCGTAAATTGCTGCGGCAGTCCGTCTTCGAGAGCATCATTCGTGTTCGTTCGTGTGTATTCGTGGGAGAAAATCCTTACCTGAGAAATCAATTTACGCTGACCCTTTGATTATGTTTCGACTTATGAGAACCGACTTCGTCTGATTGAGCGACTTAACGAACTAATCTCATCTAAATAAATAACCAAGAGGTCGGCGATACCCCTCTTAAAGCTGGGCGCGCGCGGAATAGGCACAGCCCGTTTCAGCGTAAATTTTAAGCGAAGCCGAAGCCGCCGGCGCGGCGGGCGGTCACGACGGGCGGCACGACCGCGGGGGGCGGCTGGTCGGGTTTTTGCGGCTCAGGCGGCGGGGCTGCCGGCACTGGTTCCGGCGGCTTTATCGCTTCGTCCATCACGTGATAGAGGTAGCGGAAGGTGCGGCCCTTGGTCCAGTTTTCGTCATTCGTCTTTTTATAGATATCCGCGATATCGAGGCCCAGATAGGGGTTATTGCCCGCTTTGGCGGCCGTTGTCAGCGCGGCGACGGTCTTGCCGTCCCTGCCTTCGATCTGCTTCATGCGCGCGATTTCGGCGGCTTCATAGGCCCATTTCATTTTCTCGCGTTTCGCCAGCATTGAATCGAGGCTGGGGAAAACGACTCCTTCCGTGAAGCTGGGCAGCGCGCCCACCTTGCCGGCGTTTTTCGTTTTGTCGGCGAATTGCGCGTGGGCGATGGTTTTCACATCCTCGAACTTGTTCTCGGAAATGTCGCGCAGGTAAATCGTGAGTTCGTGGTTGAGGTAGAAATTGCGCCAGTCGTCGCTTTCGAATACATGCGTCCAGACGGCAGCCCCTACCTTGCGCAGGGCTTCGTCATGCGAAGCGCCGCCGTCTTTCGACGCCTTGTAGGTGTCTTCGATCAGCTTATAGATGCGGTCGTCGTTGTAAGTCGTGCCGCCCATGTATTTTTGCAAGTAGTTCCAGTAAGACGGATCTCCCGCCACTTTCGCGTCATAGGCGACCAGGAATTCCATCGTCAGCGCCGCCGCCTCGATCGACAAATTGCGCTGCACGCGGCTTTGAATATCCCAGTTGGTTTCGTAATTCAGCAGTTTATTGCGGTCCTGCGCGGCATGCATGATTTCATGCGCAATCGTCAGCGCGCGGCCTTCGGGTTTTCCAAGCGGGCCCGCGACGACCGTGGTGCTGGACGGCAAATACTGCGCGGCGATGCCGGCCGGCAGATGGCCGAGGCTGCAGAACTGCAAGCCTTCCTGCGCGGCAAGATCGATCAGCGGCTTGCCGGTGGCGGGCAGTTTCGCCAGCGCCTGCAGCGCGTCATAGACTTCTTTCTGCGCGGCCGCCTGTTCGGGCGTCGCGCCCTGGCGGAAGCAGAATTTCTGCATGTAGAATTCGGTGCGCTGGTTGGGCGACATTTTCGCGAGCAGCGCGGCTTCGTCGGCCGGCGGCGTTGCGGGCGCGTTGTAGAAAAACAGCTGCTGGTCGTAGGGGATTTCCGGCGTGTCGATAATTTTTTCGACCTGCGGTTTCGCGAGCGGCATCGCCACAGTCGCATGATAGTTATCGTCGTTCGCGGCGGGCATGTTGCGGATCGGCGGCGTGGCCGAGCAGCCGGATGCGACGCCCGCGAAAACAACGGCAAGCCCCGTCGTGCGCGCCAGCCTGGCGGCATTTTTCTTGAACGCCGATTTTTTCGGGCTGGCTTTTGCCATTCCTGAAAACACCTTCGGTTGTTTCGAAGGCATCAGTTTATCAACAGGGAAACATTTGGCAAGATTGCGTATCGCGGAAGATTTTTTCCTGCGCAGGGAACTCCTGCGCCGCAGCAAAATTATTATATGTCGGTTATGTAATTATTTCCCGACCTTGGGGTAATTCCGGCGGCGCCACAGCGGCACGGTCAGCAATCCGCCCAGCAGCAGGCCGGCCGCGCCGCCCGCAAGTCCTGCGTTATCGGCCATCTTCTGCCCCTCCAGCATCGCGTCGCCGACCTCGCGGGAGATTTGCGCGGGGGTCATGTCGTCGTCGCCGAAGATCATGCCGAACATCACGCCCAGCTGCGCGTCCTGCTGGTACATGATGCCTTTGGTATAGTTGCCGGTAACGGCGGAAACATCGAGCCCGACGCGCGCATTGTAATCCTTCACAAGGTCGGCGTAATTGCGCTCCGACAGGTTTTCTGCGACGCGCAGGTCGTTGACGAATGAAACCGCGTCGTCCCGCAGCTTTGCCTCGGATTCAATATAAAGGTCGCTCGCCATGAAACGCATCTGGCTTTTCAGCTGCGCCATCGCATCGATGCGGGCGGTGAATTCATCGACGCGCGCGGGCTGCAGCGCGTCGTATGTCGCGTTCACGGGCAGCTTGCCGGATACGAATTGTTTTTCGGTCATATTGTCCGGCAGCTGCTGCAGCGTGAATTCGCTGACCTGCGGCTGCGTCGTCTGCTGCGCGGTTTCGTGGCCGATATATCCGCCGCCGGCGCCCAGCGCCAGGGTGACGGCCGCGATAACGGCGCGCGATTTGCGGTTGAAAAATTCGGAAATGGACATGGCTTTGCTGCCTTTAAAAAACGCGCTGCGGGGTCAAAAATCTGGATGACCCTGTATAGGGCGCAAAAGGCCGCGAGTCAATGCAGCATGGAAAACGACTTAACGATGTAAGCCCCGTCTAATCAAAGCCTTAGGCAGCGGGCTGCACCATCCGCCCCAGCCGGCGGCCGCCCAGCAGGTGCAGGTGGAGATGCGGCACTTCCTGCCCGCCGTTGATTCCGCAGTTGGATATCACGCGGTAGCCCGTTTCATCGAGCTTTTCCTGCCTCGCCACATTGCCAAGCGCGCGGAACAGCCCCGCGATTTCTTCGGGCGACGCGCCCGCCGTGAAATCATCCATGCTTTCATACGCGCCTTTGGGGATGACAAGAATATGGCTGGGCGCCTGCGGGCTGATGTCGTGGAAGGCGACCGCGAAATCGTCCTCGTAAATCTTTTTCGCGGGAATTTCGCCGCGCAGGATTTTTGCGAAGATATTGTTGTTGTCGTAAGCCATATGATGCCTCCCGTTCAGAATGCCCGAGACTAGCAACAATGCCGTTTTCCTTCTAGGATAAACCGCATGGAACCGAATATCGAAAAATCGTTCTTCGACATATTGTCGCACCTGACGGGCGCTTTCACGCAGACGGGATATATCGTGGCCGGCACGATCTGCCTTTTGCTGGGCGGCGTGATACTGGCCGACTGGCTGCGCTGGAAGGTAAAGGCCGACGAGGTGGAGGGCACGATCACCGGCCTGCGCCAGCGTGGCATCATTTATTATCCCGTCTATCGCTACATGCTGGACGGCGTGGAGCAGGAAACGACGTCGAACAGCGGTTCAAGTTCCACCCGCGGGCAGGAAACCGGCAAGCAGGTGATGATACAGGTCATGCGCCACGACCCCGGCCGCGCCCAGCCCGCGCGCGCGATCATCTGGCCGCTGCTGGGCCTGCTGCTGGCGGCGCCCGGTTTGTGGCTTGTCTTTACCGCCTTCACCGCGTTCGAGGTGAACGGATTTACCTGGGCGACGCTGGCGGCGCTGGGGTTCATGAGCATCAACCGTTTCCGCGGCAGCATCATCCCCAAAAGCCAGCGCCTGTCGGTGGAAGAATGGCGCATGCAGCGCCGCAGCGAGATCGACCTGCTGCCCGTGCAGACGGCGGAGGATGTGCGGCAGTCGCCATCGGCGCAGGCGGAGCAGGCGCGTTACGCGAAACAGGCCAGGGTATCCGGCCCCCTGATGCTGCTGCTGGGCGCGGCGGCGATTGCGGGCGCGATTTACATGAGTTCGGACACGCTGGAGCTGCTGGGCGCGCAAAACGCGCCGGGCGTGGTGACGCAGCTGGCCGGCAATAATACAAGCGGCGGCGGATATGTGTATCGCGCCATCGTCCGTTTCAGCGACGCAGCCGGCAAGGAATATACCTTCCGCGACAAGCTGGCCTCCAGCCACGCCATATACGACGAAGGCGAACAGGTGACCGTGCTGTATAAAGCCGAAGACCCGCAGGCAACCGCCGTCATCGACCGCGGCCTGATGAACTGGCTGGCGCCGGGGGCGCTGGGCCTTTTCGGGCTGCTGCTCCTGCTGGGCGGGCTTGCGCAGATGCCGCGCCAGCGCGACGAGGTTCTGTGATGTCCGGCAAGTCGCCGGTATCGCCGCCCGTATCGCTCGCCTTTGGCGCGGTCCTGCTGTTCGCGGCGTTTTTCTTCGGCGAAAAGCAAATCTCGCTGCTGCAGGACGGCAAGCATATCGCCGGCACGGTCGCGCGCATCCACTGGCAGGAGGAAAACGTCGACGGCCGCCCCTGCTGCAAATATTATCCCGTCATCGATTTCACCGACAGCACGGGCGCGAAATTCACCTTCACCGCCGACAGGGGCAGCGCAAACCCCGATAAATTCAAGCGGGGCGATTCAATTCCGGTCGTGTACCTGCAAGCCGACCCCGACCTGACGGCGCAGATCGATACCGGCTACGACGCGCTATACGTGCCGGGCATTTTCGCGGTGTTCGGCCTGCTGTTCCTGCTGGGCGGGCTGCCGAAGCAGCAGAGTGAGGCGCTGTAAATATCGCGCAAAGAAAAAAGGGCTGCGATTTGGTCCCCTGACCCGCAGCCCTTTAAGAAGACGTCTTTTTAAAGACGTGACCCCAACAAGTATCCCCTAAATTCTATTGCGCGGGTTGCGCAGAAACACTATTGCGCGTGTGCGACCTTCACCTGCGGCGCCGTTGCGACGGCAGGGCCGGTCGGATGCGCGACGGCAAGTTTGTGCACATGTTCAAGCCCGCGGTTCAGTTCGGCCACGACCGCTTCCTGACCCGGCAACTGCGAGAGCTGCGCGATGCGTTCGTTCAGATGTTTTTCGCTGAGCGCGACCACGCCGTCGCGGATGCGCACGCCTTTTGAATTCGATGATTTGAAGGCCTTCATGAGGCTTTCGGCTTCCTGTTCGCGGCCCGGATGGACAACGACGAAGCGCGCCTGATAGGCACCACGTCCGTCTTCAGCGCCCGCGTTCCAGAACGCGGTGTCGGTGAACTGCATCGTGATTTTGTCCTGGGCCATTTTCGTCTCCTTGGTCGTCTCTAAATTCACTGCTTTATTCAAGCCTATATAGACTTTATGGCAATAAAGTTAACAAGTCGTTACGGCGTTGGTAAATATCGCTTTTTCCCGTCCGAATCCCCCGGAAAACCGCCAAAAACCCGCGCCTTCTCTGGCTTTTATATGCGTCTTATGTTAATAATAGGACAGTCTAATCAACCCGTTAGGAGCTTGATTCTGCCGCATCGAAACCCGTTGGTGATTGTGCCCGCCCCCGCTATCATCCCTGCAATCATTTATATGACGAGATATTGGTAATGGCAGACAGCCCGGCGCATCAGGCCGATATTCAGGAACAAACCGATTCCCCTGACAACCGGGGCGGCACGCCCGCGCCGGAAAAACAGCCGGGCGCATTGCGCCGCGCGTGGAATTCGACAAAACGCAAAGCCGCCATCACCTGGGCCTTCACCAAGGAATTGTTCAACGACCATACATTCTGGGTCAAGGCGCTGGCGGTAAAGGGCGGCGCGTCGGCGATCATCGTGACGGGTCTCGTCGGCATTTCCGCCGTTATCAGCATGCCGCTGCTGGTGGCGGCGACGGGCATCACGCTTTCCGTGGGGCTCATCGGCGTCGGCCTTTACGGCATGGCGGCGGGCGGCGTGAAGGCATGGGAAGGCCTGCAGGACGTGTATGCGCGCACGATGGGCCGCGCGCCGAAGGAACATGTTTACAAGGAACGCGACGATTTGCTGAAACGCCTTGGCGAAACCAGGCTTTTCCAGCGCATCAAGCATCACACGATCGCAAAGAAAATCGCGCATAGCCATGCGTGGCGCACGACGATGAAATTCACGCGCAACCGTGAAGACACCGTGCTGGGCGGCATCGCGGTCGGCGGCGCTGCCCTGTCGCTGGTGGTGGGCGCGGTTGCGCTGCCTTTCGTCGCGGTCGGATCGCTGCTGACGGTTGCGACCGTCTTTACCGTCAGTTCCGTCATCAGCGGCATGACGGGGCTTTATTTCAGCATCACCGGCCTGCGCGAAGAATCAAAACTCAAGCGCGAACATGCGGCGAAGCAAAAGGCCGCCAGGAACGCGCCGAAAATGGACGCAACCGACCTCGCCCCCATCGGCGCGCCCTTTGTGCAGCCGCCCGCGCTGCCGCTCAACAAGATATTGTCCGAACCGTTTAGCCATGCCGCGCAAACGGCGGTTTCCACGGTCCTGCCCCCGCCCGCTAACGGAAACGCCCCGCCGCCGCGTTCCCCACGAATGAACGCGAATAGACACGAATAAAGCGCCGCAGGCTTCGAGCAACCCATTCCTGAAACCATTCGCGTTTATTCGTGTCCAGTCGTGGGCACAAAAAAATCCGTCTTTTCATTTGATTAACGCACCGGCCGCGCTGCCGTTAAGGGTAAAGTTACTTGCCATATCGTACAATCATGGTACATTGGCGGCGTTTACACCTATATCCTTGAGATGACTCAGTATTCCACGCCTCCCATGAAAGGGTTCTGACTTGGACAACGCGACCACAACCACGACACCGAAAAAGAAAACCCGCATCGCGCAGATGATGCTGCCGCAGGTCGACCCGAATTCGGCGCTGCTGCCGCCCGACCAGTGGATCAAGGACACGTCATGGGCGTTTATCCGCGACAATAAAAGTTTCCACCGCACCACGGGCGGCATCGCGGGCTTTGGTTTCGCGGCGCTGGCAACGGTTGGTGTTGGTATCGCGGGCGCGCTGGCCGTCACGGGTGTCGTGCCGGTTGTTGCCGTGGCCGCCGCAACACTGGGCATCGCCGGATTTTTCGCCAAGAAAACCGCCGATTTCGTGAAGCGTTTCAAGACAGAAACCTTCCCGGAGCTGAAAATCGAGATCGGCAAGAAATACGTCGAATACAAAATGTCGGAACTGAAATCCGCCTTCGACAAAAACCGCGCCGCATTGGCCGCCAAACGCAAGGCCGAAGCGGAGGCGAAAGCCGCCGCGCCGAAAGTGGAAGCGCCCGTTGTCGCCGCGCCCGTTGCGGAGAAAAAAGAGACGCCCGCACCCGCAAAAGACGGCAAAGGCGCACTCGGAAATTGGTTGCTCAAAACCGCGCTCGATCAGGCGCAGAAGAAAAAACCGCAGGCACCCGCTGCAAACAACAACACGCCCGACACCGAAACACAAAAACCGAAACAAGGCCAACCGCCGCAGCCGTAACCGCTGCCACCAGGAGAGTTGAAAATGTCCGGACATCATGTGACCGTCAAAGAAACGCATAAAGGCATTTTCACGCAGGAAGTCCGGTCGGGCAGCCACATCTCCACAACCGACGTTCCGGCGGAACTGGGCGGGCTGGACAGCGGGCCGAACCCTTACGATAAACTCCTCTCCGCGCTCGGCTCCTGCACCTCGATGACGATCAAGATGTATGCGGATCTGAAAAAAATCCCGCTGGAGGGCGTCGATGTGTCGCTCACCTATAAAAAAGAACTGAACGCGGCGGGCGAGCTGGTGGATGTCATCAACCGCGACGTCGCCATCCGCGGCAATCTCGATCAGGCGCAGCGCGAAAAGCTGCTGGAAATCGCCAATAAATGCCCCGTGCATCGCACGCTGGAGGCGAAGCCCGCCGTCAACACCGTGCTGGAACCGGCGGAGCCGGGCGACAAGCACGCCAAGCCCGCAACCCCGCCGCTGAAGCCGCGCTTCAACCCCACGAAAGCATCGCAGATGCGCGCGGTCGTCGTGTCGTCGGACGGCGTCGGCAAATTCACGCAAGTGGTGACCGCAGGCAAGCATACCTTCAAGACCGACGAGCCCGTCGAAGTGGGCGGGCTTGATTCCGCGCCGAACCCTTACGAGGAACTGCTGGCGGCGCTGGGTTCCTGCACCGCGATGAAGGTGCGCCGCGAGGCGAATGTGAAGGGCTACAGCCTTGACGACGTGTCAATCACGCTCGACCATGCGAAGGTCGATGGGGGCGGCGGCAAGAAAATCGACGTTATCGGGCGCAGCATTAAGTTGCAGGGCAACCTGACCGAAGAACAGCGCCTTGATCTGCTGGCGGCCGCCAACCGCTGCCCGCTGATGCAGACGCTGACAAAAGGGCCGCTTGTGACGACCGCGCTGGTGGAATCTTTCGATCCCCCAAAGAGTGACGCGGCACCCGCCGCGCCGCGCCCGTAAAGCATCATGGCCGTTCCCGATATCGCAGATGAAAACGGCGTGACGCCGCTGATGCGCGCGGCGCGCGACAATAATTCCAGCGCAATCGCCGAAATGGTGGCCGAGGGCCACAATATCAACGCCATCGACAACGCCGGAAATTCCGCGTTGGTCTACGCCGCCCGCAACGGGGCGGAGGAAGCGGCGCTGATGCTGATGTTCCACAAAGCGGATCTGAACGCGGCAGATGCCAAAGGCCAGACAGCGCTGATCATGGCCGCGCGCACCAGCATGCAGCTGATCGTGGAGCGATGGGCGGTCATGGGCGGCCCGATGGATGCGCAGGAAAAAGAAACCGGGCAAACCGCGCTGATGGCGGCGACGGCGATGAACGATGTCTGGGCCAGCTGCCGCCTTGTCGAAGCGGGTGCGGATTTTGAAAAGCTTGCTGATAAAAGCGGCGCGACAGGTCTCAGCCTCGCACGGCAGCATTTCACCAGCCGCGATTTCACCTTTTTCATGAATGCCGTGAACCTGCGCCATGCCGCCGAACAGGCCGCCGCCGCCGCGCAAAAGCGGCGCGAAGACGATATCGCGAACAGCGCGGGCAGCCTGACCCATCCGGTATCCGCCCCCCAAACTGCCCGTTTCAGCCGCAAAACACCGGGACATCCCGGCTAAATCCTTGTAATATCAATCCAATATTCGTTTGACAAAAAATGTTATGGCAATATACTGATGCCAGCATTTCAACCCGCGATTCCACCAAAAGGATTTCCAAGATGGGCGTGCAGTACGACGGCAAATCACCCGGCAAAGGCTGGTATTTCTGGCAGAAAACCAAGGCGCTGGCCAAGACCCCCTTCAACCACACGACGCGCAAAGATGCCGGCCGTTTCGGCAAGGATGCGGGCATCACGGTCGGCATTCTGGCCGGCGCGAATATCGCGCTCAGCATTCCGGTTTTGATGGCAGCACCGATTTTGCCCTGGGTCATCGGCGCGGCGGCGATCACTTTCGCCTTCAAATACGGCCGCGACGCCTGGAGCAAATTCGGCGCGCTGAAGGAAACCGCCGCCGTCACCAATTACGTGCGCGAGCAGGAAAACAAGTGGTACGACAAACAGGCGCGCAAGCCCCTGGCTACCCGCGTGAAAGAAGGCTTCAAGAAAAAAGTCGATGCGATCCCCGCGCCCGTCATCAAGACCCTGAAATTCGCAGGCCTTGCGATTGCGGTTGCCGGACTTGCGACCGGCGGCGCGATTGCGCTGGGTGCGTTCGGCCTTGTGCCCGCACTCGCTCCCCTTGCCGCGACGATCGTCGAGGCTGGTGCGGCCATCGGCCTGACCGCAACGGCGGCAACCGCAAGCGCGATCGGCCTGACCGCGCTTGCCGCGCCCGCTGCTGGCGTTGCAACCTATACGGCATCGAACGCGTCGATCCTGCGCCGCGACCCTGCCAATTCGCCCTTCAAGTTCAAGAAGCCGTCGGAAGGCGCGAAGCCGATTTCGCAAGGCGAAGTCTTCACCCCCGGCGCGAACGGCAAGAGCTTTGATTTCAACAGCGAAGCCGCACCCGCCACGCCCACCGCGAACGACAACGCGCTCAGCGAACAGCGCCGCAAGGCCGCCGAAGAACGCGCAAAGAACAAGAAAAACCGCGACAATTCGAAGAAATTCTAGGCTTCGAATATCAGGACAACAAAAAACCCGCCGTGTTCCGGCGGGTTTTTTATTGCGGCCGTCGCGACCACTTACGCGTATATCGTCGGCAAAAAAGATAAAGCGCATACATAAAAAACAGGCTGGGCGGATTCAACACCATGTCGATATATCCGCCGATACCAAGCGAATTATCTTCGTTGTAATACCAACCGAAGAGGGTTGTAGAGTTCGAGTTCTCGCCAGCCTGAATGAATATTTGAGCGCGGACAAAGGCGATGATGCCCGCAGAAAACGCGAAAGCGCCACGCCATTTCCAGTAGCGTAATGTGATAGCGGTAAGAAAGTAGAAAACGCACGCCCAAAAAAATGTCACAAAAACAAATGAGAGAAAAAAACCGGCTGGCGGCAGGAGAACAGTTACGCCATGAAGAACAAAGCGGTTAACCAGAAAGACGAGCGCGCAAAAGAACCAGAGGGACCAGAATTTCTTGGGGAAATTTTTGCAGAGCGGGCGTAAAAGCTCCACGCTTACCCGCGCCCGATCACGGAATAGAGCGCCTGCACTTCTTTCAGCGAGACGTCGGTTTCGAGCGGCGGGTTGAACTGGCGCACGCGGATTTTGGACTCGCCCAGCTTCACAAGGCGCTTGATGAAGGCGTCGCCGTTTTTCATTTCGATGACGCAGTCCTTGTTCACCTCCGGCGGGCGGCCGGGATGGACGTAAATCAGCTCGCCGCGGAAATAGCGGGGTTCCATGGAATCCGAAAACACGTAAATGCCGAACGCGTCCTTGATGCCGTTCAGCGCAGGATGGCGCGCGACCCAGTCGACGATATCGCCGTTCGACAGGTTCAGGCCCGAGGTGCCTTTTTTCGTCACATCGTCGCTGCCCGCCGCATAGCCATAGACGGGCACGGGCGCTTCGAACGGCGTTGCGGGATTGTCGGAGAAACCGCGGCGCGTGCCGGGGCGCGGCGCTTCCTGCAAATACTGCAGGTCGAGCCGGAGGCCCAGATACGCCTCGATGATCGGAATTTCTTCGGCCATGATCTTGCGCTGGCCGTGCAGCATGCGGTTGACCGCCGCCGGATTGACGCCCATGCGTTCCGCCAGCCCCCGCTGCGTGAGGTGGGGGGAATTTTCAAGCGTTTCGCGAATCAGGTTGTGTAACCGTGTTGGCATATCTTGATGATATTGCATTTTCAATTTTGATAAAAGCGCAATTTAATCGCAAGTTAAAAACTAATATTAACAATAGTTTAATAAACCACCCATCTGTTAACCGAAATTAAACTTGACTTTTAATTGCGAATATAGCAACATGGTAATACTACAATCGAAACGCGACTGCCAACAGAGGAGAAGTTGGATGAACTGGTACAAGGTTTACCACGGACTGCCTTACGATGCGCGACTGGGAGCCGTTGCGCGACGCTCCGGCCTGACGCGCGCCGAGGCGCTCTGCCTGCTCCTCTGCCTGCTCGAACACGCAAGCTGCGCCGCGCGACGCGGATCGGTTGACGGGTTCGATTGCGAATTGCCGGCGGCGCTGTTTGACCACGAACCCGCGAAAGTCGAAGCCGCGATGGCCGCCTTTCGCGACAAGGGGATCATCAACGATGAAAACCGCATCGCCGACTGGGAACGGCAAGGCGTGACGAACGCCGAACGGCAGCGCGATTACCGCGCCCGCCGCCGGCTGGCAGAGGAAGCGCGGCTTGCGCCCGTCACGGCAAAAAAACACCGCTTCCCCGTCAATGAAACAAATCCCGACAGCGACGCGGAAACCGCCGCGCGCCGCAAACGGCTGGGCGCGCTGGCGGTCACGAAAAGCGGCACCCGCATCCAGGGCACAGAAGGAACAGGACGATGATCGCGCAAGACACTGATAACGGATCCGGAATCGACCCCTTCGATGGCTGGAAACCCGAATGGCAGGGCAAGGCGCGCCACGCCACGCCCCACGCGTTGCAGGAACAACATTCGCCCACCACGCCGGTTGCGCTGCGCCAGCATGGCGGGCGCAGCCAGCAGGCAGCCCAGCGCCGCATCACCGATGCGCGGCTGTGGGACAGCTTCAGCCCGACGCAGCAGGAAGCCGCGCAGCAGATCGCCTTTGCGTTTGAATCGATGAGCCAGGGTCTTGGCTTTACCACCGTCAACTGGCACCGCTTGCCCGGCTGCCGCAGCGCGAATAACGCGGTCGAGGCGCGCGAAAAACTGCTGGCCGATTATGTGGGCTGGGCAAGGGAATGTCACCGCGCGGGCGTCAGCCATTCGATGATCATCGATGTGCTGGTGTTCGGCTTTTCCTGCCGCGCGCTCGACCAGGACCGCCGCGTGCGTTCCGGCTGGTCGAAGCGCAACCTGCAAGAAGGGCTGAACCTTTACTGCCGCATGAAGGGGTGGAATCCGGCCTGAGCATGGGTATAATGGCGCATGGACAAAAAACCCGACCACAAACCCGCCGCCACGCCGCTGCCGATACCGCAGGCGGTGCGGGATTTTTTCAACACGGCCGCGCCGAAAACCACGGCCACGCCGCTGCAGGAATTGCAGGAACGCTACATCGAAAAACGCGCCGAAGACCGCCGCGCCACGCATGGCACGCCCGCCATCCCCAACCATCATGGCACCGAATTCATCGTGGAGCTGCGCATCCGCGAATGGATGATGCGCATGGAGCGCGAGGCGGCGGACGAACGCCGGGCCCGCGCCGCTGCCGAAGCCGCGCAAAAGGCCAAGCCGCCTGCGCCCAAATAAACGCCCGGTCGCGCCAAAGTAAGCCAATTGTAATTTAATTACGTTGGATTGTATCTAACCCCTTCATATTTCGCGACTATTTGACATCTTTACGGTGTTTTTTAACCTTGTGTTAAGACTCTCCTGTTACCTTGAAGGTGTCAGGGCGAGTGAGTTTATTTTTTCGAGGGAATTTATAAATGACCGAAACGCGCGATATCGGCACTATCCGCAACCACTTTTCATTAAAGGCAGAGCTGCCGAAAAAGACGATTAAGCAGGCCGAAGAATTTCTGGGTCATCTGGCGGAATCCAAGCCGACCGCGAAAGACGTTACCACCGGCCACAAACTGCTGACCACGCTGCAGGAAAAAACCGA
>JADYYV010000151.1 GCA_020853455.1 Alphaproteobacteria bacterium
AAGGCCTATGGCCACGGCCTTGCCAAAAAGCCCGAAGTCATCGCGCTGAACAAGATCGACGCCCTTGGTCCCGAACTCGCCGAAGACCAGCAGAAGATCCTGTCCAAAGCGATCCGCAAGAAAGTCCACCTGATCTCCGCCGTCGCCAAGGACGGCACGGAAACGGTTCTGGCCGAGATGTTCAAGCACATCGAAAAAGCCCGCGCCGACCGCAAAGCCGCCATGCCCGCCCCGCAGGACGTTGTTTACGACGACGAGTGACCGCTGCGCGGCGTCGGCCTGCCCGATATTTCCAAAGACCGAGAGAAGGAGGATAAAAGCGGCGATCAGCTGGTTTTGTATCTTTTTCCGGTTCATTTTCTGCCTCCTTTCATCCTTATCATCATTTCACAGAATTACAATTTAGTCAATAACAAATTGCGTATATCGCATTTTATAAAATCTGCTCAAACACTTATCCATCGACTATGGCAACCGCCCCTCGCCGCCGCCGAAAAATCGCCTATCTTTCAAAAAGCTGCTTTGTTAAAATCACAAAGCATTGAATTTTCATGGGTTCAGGGGTGTTTTGATGGCCGATGCGTTGATCGAATTGTTTGCCGATGTGCTGCAGGTCGAAGCAGGCGCGCTGAACGACAACAGCTCCCCCGATTCAGTCCGCCAATGGGACAGTCTGGCCGCCATGCACCTCGTCGCCGCGATCGAGGACAAGTTCAAGATCCAGCTGTCCACCAAGGAAATCATGAAAATGTCGTCCATCGGCCTTGCGCGAAAAACGCTGCAGGACAAGAACGTCAAGGTTTGACCGCGCGATGACCGCACCCGACCCCAAAACGGCATGGCGGCAATACCAGAAACAGGCAGGCACTCCGGACATCACCGTCGGCCTCGCCGCTTCCTTCACGATTGATCCGCTGGAGCCGTATCTTGGCGCGCACCTGCTCGGCAAAAAACTGCACCCCGAATTTTCGCAAGCGCCGTTCAACCAGCTGCAGCAGCTCTGCCTGAACCACACATACGCCGTCGGCGATCCCGATGTGATTGTCCTGCTGTGGCGGATCGAGGATTTGTTCGGCGCAAAACTGGCCGCGACGCTGGATGCCGCAGATGCCCTGCCCGCGCTGCTGGATGATATCCGCCAGTTCGCCGCATCCATAGCCCAGCTGCGCCGCAATTTTGCGGGTACGCTGATCGTGTCCACCCCGCCCTTTCCATCCCTGCCCGGCTTCAGCGCGCTGGAACTGGCCGCGCCCGCGATGCAGGTTTATACGAGCGCAGCGCAAACATGGGCGCAGGAAACAGCGAAGATCGACCGCCTGCGCGTGCTGGATTTACAAGCGCTGATGATGGAACACGGCGCACAACAGGCGAATGACGCGCGCAAATGGCAGCTGTACCGCCAGCCCTATTCCGAAACATTCTGGCAGGCGATTGGCACGCAGGCCGGCCGCATCATCGCCGCCGAAAAGATTGCGCCGAAAAAATGCGTCATTCTCGACCTCGACAACACACTCTGGGGCGGCGTGATCGGCGAAGACGGCTTGGGCGGCATTGCGCTGGGCGATGAATTCCCCGGCCGCGCCTTCCGCGATTTCCAGCGTTACCTGATGCACCTGAAATCCAAGGGCGTGATGCTGGCGGTCGCGTCCAAAAACAATCCCGAAGATGCGTATGAAGTTTTCGACAAGCATGACGCGATGGTTTTATCGCGCCGCGATATCGTCGCCTTTGAAATCAACTGGGAATCAAAAGTCGACAGCATCAAGCGCATCGCCGCCAAACTGAATATCGGCCTCGATGCGCTTGTTTTCGTCGATGACAACCCGAAAGAAACCGGCGAAGTACAGGAACGCCTGCCCGCCGTTACCTGCATCCTTGTGCCCGAAGAACTCGCCGACCTGCCCGCGCTGCTGTCGGAAACCGACCTGTTCGACACGCTGCAGATAACCGACGAAGACCGCAAACGCACCGAAATGATGGCCGCCGACCAACAGCGCAGCGCCGTGCAGGAAACGATGTCGGAAGAAGACTTCCGCAAATCGCTGCAATTGAAAATCGACATCTTCGCCGCCGAAAAACAGCACCTTGCCCGCATCACGCAGCTGGTCAATAAAACCAACCAGTTCAACCTGACCACCATCCGCCGCACGCAGGACGAGATCGAACAACTGGCGGCATCGCAAGACTCCCTTGTGCTGGGCATGACGATCGCCGACAAATACGGCGATTACGGGCTGGTCGGCGTCGCCATCCTGTCGAAGAACGGCACGACCGCCGATATCGACACGCTGCTGATGAGCTGCCGCGTGCTGGGGCGCGGCGCGGAAGAAACCTTTATCGCGCAGCTCGCCGCCGCCGCCGCGTCGCTCGGCTGCACGGGTTTGCGCGGAAAATATATCGCCACCGCCAAAAACGACATGGTGAAAGATCTTTATGCGCGTTTCAAATTCGCGACTGATGGCGACGGATGGATATTAAAAACCGCCGATGCCGCAGGAATTCCAGCCCATATCGACGCTTCCTTGCGCCTACCGCAATCGCCTATACCGGATAAAAACAAAGAGGGTAAAAAATGACCGTGCAAGCCGCCCCCGCGCCCGTCGCGCTGCCGGAAAACGTCGCCGCGCTGATCGACAAGGTGATCGAGGACAACCCGATGCACCGCAATTTCGTCACGCGCGCGCTGGCGAACGTGACCGCGCCGGAACTCGCGCATCTCGACGATTATATAAATTTCTGCAAGCAAAAAGGCCTCACCGTCGCATACCTTGCCGAATGTTACCTGACTATCGTCGGCGATACGCTGCGGGAGCAGATTTACTTCCAGAAGCACAAGAAATACCGCTACTCCACCTTCGCCGAGGTTGGCGACAGCGTCTATTTCAACGAAGAATACATGTCGTTTTACATGTATGGCCTCGCGATTACATCCTACCTGTGGCCGAACCATCTGGACCTGTTCCGGTTTTTCCGCGAGACATTGCCGACGGGCAAGGCCGGCAAATACCTCGAAATCGGGCCCGGGCACGGTTATTTCTTCATGACCGCGATGGAGCAGTCGACATTCGACACCTTCACCGGCGGCGATATCAGCGAGACCAGCATCGCCATGACCCGCGCGCTGATCGAGCATTTCGGCGCGGGCAAGAAACCTTTCGACCTTGTCTGCATGGATTTCCTGAAAACCGACCTGCCCGAAAACGGTTTCGATGCCGTGGTGATGGGCGAAGTGCTGGAGCATGTGGAGCAGCCCGATTTGTTCCTGAAGCAGATCGCGCGGCTGGCGAACAAAAACGCGCATATCTTCGTCACCACCTGCATCAACGCCCCTGCCGTCGATCATATTTATCTTTTCAAAACGCCGGATGAACTGGTGAAACTGTTCGATGACTGCGGGTTGAAAATAAAATCGCAGCTGATCCGCCCGTACGAGGGCAAGACCGAGGCCGAAAGCCTCGCACAACTACTGCCCATCAACGTCGCCTATGTGCTGGAGAAGAAATGACGCTCGCCGCGCTTACATTCCACCACTTGGGATTGGCCGTGAAGGATGACGCGCCTGCGCTCGCCATGCTGGGCGCGCTTGGCTATACGGCGCAGGACAGGATTTTCGATCCGGCGCAGAATGTTTTCGTGCGCCTTTGCCTGTCGCCGACACAGCCGACGGTTGAAATCGTGCAGCCGGGACCGGAGGGCAAAAGCCCCGTCGACAGCTGGATCGCGAAATACAACGAGCTTATCTACCATACCTGTTACGAAACGCCCGATCTTGCCGCCACGCTGGCGGATATCGAAAAGACCGGGCTGCGCGTCATGACGCTGGCGGAGCGCAAGCCCGCCGTGCTGTTCGGCGGGCGGCATGTGTCGTTTTACAAGGTCATGGGTTTTGGCATCATCGAATTGCTTGAAAGGAACTGACAAAAATGGCACGCACCGAAAACGCCCCGCAGACAAAACTGCTGAAGGATTATAAAAAGCCCGATTTCGAAATCGACCATGTGCATCTGCTGTTCGACATTCATCCCGGCAAAACGCTGGTAACGGCGAAGACGGTTTACCGCCGTACGAACAGCGCCGCCAAAGACCTTGTGCTGGACGGTCAGGAACTGGTGCTTCATTCGGTAAAGCTGAACAACGAAGCGCTGTCGGGAAACCGTTACACCAAGGACGACAGCACGCTGACCATCAGCGATGTGCCGGACAGCTTTACGCTCGATATCGTCACCGAAATTTACCCCGAGAAAAACACGGCGCTCGAGGGGCTCTACAGCTCCAGCGGCAATTACTGCACACAATGCGAGCCTGAAGGTTTCCGCAAGATCACCTATTATCTCGACCGTTCCGACGTCATGACGAAATTCACGACGCGGGTGCAGGCCGACAAAGACGCCTGCCCCGTCCTGCTGTCGAACGGCAACTGCATCGAGAAAGGCGAGCTGCCCGGCGGCCGTCATTTCGCGACCTGGGACGATCCGCATAAAAAACCCTGCTACCTGTTCGCGCTTGTCGCCGGCAACCTTGCGCATATCCACGACACCTTTACGACCATGAACGGCAAGAAGGTCGATCTCTACATTTACGTCAACCACGGCAACGAAAAGAAATGCGACCATGCGATGCTCGCGCTGAAAAATTCGATGAAGTGGGACGAAGAACAATACGGCCGCGAATACGACCTCGATATTTTCAACATCGTCGCCGTCAACGATTTCAACTTCGGCGCGATGGAAAACAAGAGCCTGAACATCTTCAACTCGAAACTCGTGCTTGCCGTTCCCGAAACCGCGACCGATGGCGATTACCTGGCGATTGAAGGCGTGGTGGCGCATGAATATTTCCACAACTGGACCGGCAACCGCATCACCTGCCGCGACTGGTTCCAACTGAGCCTGAAAGAGGGCTTAACGGTCTTCCGCGATCAATGCTTTTCGTCCGACATGAACTCGGCCGCCGTGCAGCGCGTCGACGACGTTGAACAGCTGCGCAACGCCCAGTTCCCCGAAGACGCAAGCCCGATGGCGCATCCGATCCGCCCCGATAACTATATCGAGATCAACAATTTCTACACCGCGACCGTGTACGAAAAAGGCGCGGAAGTGATCCGCATGATCCATTCGCTGCTCGGCCCCGAAAAATACCGCAAGGGCACCGACCTCTATTTCGCGCGCCATGACGGGCAGGCCGTCACCTGCGACGAGTGCGTGAAGTGCATGGCCGACGCATCGGGCATCGACCTGACGCAGTTCAAGCTCTGGTACATGCAGGCCGGCACGCCCGAGATCAGGGTGAAGTCGGAATACGACGCGCTGACGAAACGCTTTACGCTGAAACTGGAACAGCACACCCCCGCCACGCCCAACCAGTCGGGCAAATCGCCCATGCACATGCCTATTGCGGTCGGCCTGCTGGGCAAGAACGGCGCGGATTTGCTGCCCGAAGGCACACGGATGCTGGAACTGCGGGAGAAAACGCAGGATTTCGTGTTCGAAGGCATCGCCGAAAAACCCGTGCCGTCGCTGCTGCGCGGGTTCTCCGCCCCCGTGAAGATTTATTCCGACCTGACCGAAAACGATTTGCTGTTCCTGATGGCGCATGACAGCGACGGTTTCAACCGCTGGGATGCGGGGCAAACATACCTGCAACGCCTGATCCTCGGCTATGCGAATGGAAAATCAAAAGTGCTGCCGCCCGACTGCATCAGCGCGTTCGGCAAGCTGATCGCCGATACCAAGGCCGACAAGGCGCTGCTGGCAAAGGCGCTGGCGCTGCCGTCGGAAACCTATCTGGCGCAGCTGATGGATGTCGTCGATGTCGATGGCCTGTATGACGCGCGCCAGTTTATCCTGGGCGAAGTCGGCCGCACGTTTGAAGGCACCCTGAAACAGCTGTACCTGAACAACGTCGATAACGGGCCCTACAGCCCCTCGCCCGCCGCGATGGGCAAGCGCCGGCTGAAGTCGGTCGCGCTGCGCTACATCCACGAAGCGAACGAGGCGGAGGGCGTGAAGCTGGCCGCGCAGCAGTTCAGGGATGCGACGAACATGACCGACAAGGTCGGCGCGCTCGCCATCCTGACCGATACCCATTCTGCGGAGGCGCAAGCCGCGTTCGAGGAGTTCTATTCCGAATGGAAGGCCGACCCGCTGGTGTTGGATAAATGGTTCAGCCTGCAGGCGATCGGCGACCGCGCCGATATCGTGGAATCCGTGGGCAAGCTGACCGCGCACCCCGATTTTACATACAAGAACCCGAACCGCCTGCGCTCCCTCGTCGGCGCGTTTGCCATGAACAACCAGCGCTGGTTCCACCGCAAGGACGGCGCGGGTTACAGGCTGCTGGCCGACACGGTTATCAAGGTGAATGCGATCAATCCTTCGACCGCCGCGCGCCTGCTGAACCCTTTGCGTAACTGGAAACGCTATGACGCCGCACGCAAGTCCTTGATGGAAAATGAATTAAAGCGTATCCTGTCGGAGAAGGACATCTCCAACGATGTTTATGAGATTGCATCCAAAAGTTTAAGCTAGAGAAGCTCATGACCGCTGAATTTGCCGACCATGACTGCCTGATTTGCAAAAAGCC
>JADYYV010000152.1 GCA_020853455.1 Alphaproteobacteria bacterium
GCATTCGCCGCGAGAGATGTTCTGTTCTGAGACATAGTATATTCCTTCGTTTTTTTTTAAGTTGCTTTCCCGCCAGCCTCCAGGGGTGCTGATACGGGAGTGCTATAAATACCGGAAATTGCGGGGAAATCAAGGGAATTCTGGAATTATGACATGCGTTGCCACTATCCAGAAATCCGAAATAACCTCGATAAAACAAGCCTTTAGTTTTTACAGCCTTATCAGACCTTAAAAACTATCCGCTGGCAGGCACACTGTCGAACAGGGTGGAGACCGAACGCTCCTCGCTGATGCGCAGGATCGCCTCGCCGAACAGGGCTGCGATCGGCAGGTATTTGATCTTGGCGCAGGCCTTGGTTTTATCGTTTGCAGGGATACTGTCGGTCACGACCATTTCCGTCAGCGGCGATTTCGTGATGCGGTCCATAGCGGAACCGGAGAACACGCCATGCGATGCCATCGCGCGCACCGACGACGCGCCGTGATCCATCAGAGATTGCGCGGCGTTACAGATCGTGCCGGCGCTGTCGACCATGTCGTCGATCAGGATGCATTCCTGCCCCTGCACATCGCCGATCACATGCATGACTTCGGAGATACCGGCTTTTTCGCGGCGCTTGTCGATGATAGCAAGACCGGCATCGAGGCGCTTGGCGAAGGCGCGCGCGCGCACCACGCCGCCGACATCGGGCGACACGATCGTCAGCTGGTCGGATTTGCGGGTCTTGTTGATATAAGGAACAAAGATCGGCGCGCTGGCGAACAGGTTATCGACCGGAATGTCGAAAAAACCTTGAATCTGGCCTGCATGCAGATCCATCGTCAAAACGCGGTTCGCGCCTGCCGTGGTGATGAGGTTAGCAACCAGTTTCGCGGAAATAGGCGAACGCGGACCGGTCTTGCGGTCCTGCCGCGCGTAACCGAAATAAGGGATGACGGCTGTGATGCGTTTCGCCGATCCGCGGCGCAGCGCGTCCATCATGATCAGCAATTCCATCAGGTGGTCGTTCGCGGGGAAGCAGGTGGACTGGATGACGAACACATCCTCGCCCCGCACGTTGTCGAGGACTTCGAGGTAGATTTCCTGGTCGGCGAAGCGTTTCACATTCGCCTCGGTCAGCGGGATACCAAGATAGGCGGAGATCGCCTCAGCCAGGGGCTGATTGCTGCTGCAGGAAATAATTTTCATACGTTTCTCGCCCATCTGGATTGCATGACCATGTTTAAAACCGCGCCCATCCTACCCTAAAAAGCGGTTGGTTTGCACGGCTGATTGAGCAAAATATGCCGCTGATTTTCATGGTGAATGCAAAGTTAGAAACAATATATTTTGACATAATATGTTAAACAGTCTAAATTCCGGATATCTTTTCAGCAGAAGGAACGGCATCAACGCCGTCTATTGAGCATGGAATATTTAGGCGAACGGTCTACGGCAGTTTCCCCCAACAGCAATTCGCTGGTCTGGACCTTTAACCAGTCGGCCGGCGATTTTGAGGCCAAGCGCCTGCCCTCGGGCCTGCTGGCGCAAAAATACGAAGCGCTTCTGAATTACAAGGCCAGAGATGAACAGTCCAAAACACTACTGGTCGAGGCCATGTTCAATGCACTTGAAAAAGCCTTGCGAGCGGTCGCATCGCCAAATGGCCGCATACAGGCAAATGAATTTATCAGCGAAGTAAAACCTCTCTTCGAGGCGCTGACCAAGCCCGAAAGCGCACCCTACCTGCCCACGCGCGCGCCGGAAGCATTGGCGGATATCGCCATCGCCCTCGCCGACCGCGTCGGTAAAGTAGGCGAAAAAGATTTCAAGGCGGCAGGCGTTTATGAAGGCAATATCCTTCCTTACCGCGACAACGCGACTTCGCTTGGCAATCTGGTCATGCAATACGCGAAAACATACGCCGAGATGGCAGACCAGAAGCCAAAACCCGCGAAACTGTCCGCGCCCGGCAACAAGCTGCAGACGTAAATTCTACAGCACGAAGGCCTTTTCGCCGTGCTGTGATGCATCAAGGCCGGCTTCCTCGTCTTCGCGCGTCACGCGGATATCCATGAAAAATCCGACGATCTTCAGGACCGCATAGGTCACGATCATCGTATAGACAACGACAGCCGCCGCACCCGAAACATTCGCATAGAGCAGTCCGTAACCGCCCTCCAGCACGCCGTCCGCCCCGGCTGGATTAACCGCCTTGGTCGCGAAAACAGCCGTCAGCAGCGCGCCGACCGTGCCACCCACCCCGTGGCAGGCAAAGACATCGACCGTGTCGTCGGTTTTCAGCTTGTGCTTCACCAGACGCGCCGCGCCATTGCAGCACAAAGCGGCAACTGCGCCGATGATAATGGCCGCCTGCAACGTCACATAACCTGCCGCAGGCGTGATCGCGACAAGCCCCGCAACCGCGCCGACCGCAGCGCCGACCGCCGTGGGGCGGCCTTGCGCATACCAGTCGCACAGCATCCAGATCGTCATGGCTGTGGCAGCCGCAAAGAATGTCGTGCCCGCCGCCATCGCTGCGAGCGGCGTTGCGCCAAGCGCGGAACCCGCGTTAAAACCGAACCACCCGAACCACAGGAATGCAGTGCCCAGCAGCACCAGCGGCGCGGAGAACCCCTGATTTTCGCTGCGTCCGAAATTCTGGCGCGGGCCAAAGGTCAGCGCGGCGACAAGTGCGGCATAACCCGACGTCATGTGAACGACCAGCCCGCCCGCAAAATCCAGCCCGCCCATTTTCGCAATCCAGCCGCCCGGACCCCAGACCCAATGCGCCACCGGCACATAGACCAGCAGCGACCACAGCGCCATGATGATCAGCCATGCCTTGAAACGGATACGTTCCGCAACCGCGCCGGTAATCAGCGCAGGGGTGATAATGGCGAAGGTCGCCTGAAACAGCATGAACAGCACATGCGGAATGGTCGCGCCATAGGCCGGATTGGGTTCGGCCCCTACGCCGCGCAGCATGAAATATTCAAGATCGCCGATGAAACCGAAGGTATCGCCGGAGAAAACAAGGCTGTAACCGCAGACCGCCCAGAGCAGCCCCACGATGCCAATTGACACATAACTTTGGAATTTGGTTGAAACCGCGTTGCGGCGCGTGACCATGCCGCCGTAAAAGAATGCCACACCCGGCGTCATCAGCAACACAAGCGCCGTCGCCACCAGCATCCACGCGATATCTGCACCAACCATTTTTGAAGCTCCCGTTCAGAATCCGATACGGGAAGCGAATGTAACGTAATATTTGCTGCGATGCAACAATTACCTTAACGTATCGCAATCACCGACATCTGGCGGCCGTAATCGGGTTCTTTGCGGATGCAGGAGCGTCGGTAGCTGAAATACGCGTTTTCGTTGGCCAGCGTATCCTGTTTCGTATCATGCACATCGGCAATACCCGCCGCTTTCAGCCGGTGGATGATGTAACCGGGCAGGTCGAAAATAAGGTGTCCGGCTTTATCGGCCGCGCGGAAAAACCTGCTATTGCCGACGTCCTGTTCAAGGAACGGTTTTTCAAACCCTTCGCTCACTTCGTATGACTGCGGTCCGATGCAGGGGCCGATGGCGGCGGAGATTTCTTCTTTTTTCGCGCCCAGCGCAATCATGGCGTTGATCGTTTCTTCCATCACGCCTGATAACGCGCCTTTCCATCCGGCATGGGCCGCGCCCACGATGCGGGATTTTTTGGCGGCGAACAGCACAGGCGCGCAATCGGCGGTCAGCACCGCGATGCCGATGCCTTTCTGGTCGGTCACAAGCGCATCGGCGGATGGCGCCTGCTCGCGCGTCCATGCCTTGGTGACGGTAATAACCTTGTTGCTATGCACCTGCTTCAGTGTTATGACCTGATCCGCGCCTACGCCGATTGTTTCAGCGACTTTTTCGCGGTTGAGCTTTACATGGTCGGGGTTATCCTGCGACGACCATGCGCAGTTGAGCGAACCGTAAAGCCCGCCGCTCGCCCCGCCGATACGGGTAAAAAACCCGTGACTGAGCCATTTCATCTTTTCAAGATCGGTCGTCAGAAATTGCATTCTTCCTGCTCCTCCGAATGCGGATGCGGCGCATCAAAGCCTGCGGGCTTGATTGTATCTCTTTTGCGCGTCAGACCCAATACTTTGAACAGGCTCCCCATCCCCTCCGGCGAAGTCAGGCGGTGGAAAGCGTTCTGGATATCCTCCAGCTGCTTCTCGCTCGCCTTTCCCTGCAAAGCCTCCGCACGCTGCGCGATTCCGAGGTTCAGCAGGAACAGCCCCTGCTCCGCAGGGCCATGCACATCCAGTATCCGCGCCGCACGTTCTTTCAGGCTCGTGAAATCGACATGCGCGGTAATGTCGTCACCGCCCGGGTTTTCCAGCACATCCGTAAAGGCATGGCGGCGCAACGTCTGCAGCGTATCGCCGAAACCACGCTGGTCGTAGCCGTAATCGATCAGCAGCGCCGCCCCGCCGGATTCATCCAGCAGCGTCACGATCTGGTCCATGGCGGCCAGCGATGCCGGGCTTTTCTCGATGATCGCGGCCTCCGGCGCGGGCGGCAGCGGCGGGCCTTCATAAGGCTGGGTCATGAAGAAAAAACTGTCCTTCATGCGGTCGAACCCGATGCAGCGTTCATGCCACTCGCCGTTCACCATGATGTATTGGTGGACGGGCAGCGCATCGAAAAATTCGTTGGCGAGGATGAATGAAACGCCGGGCGGCACTTCCTCCAGCTTTTCATGCCAGACGGGATCGTAGCCTTTTAAAACTTCAGCCTGATGCCGACGCAGCAGCGGGCTGTTTTCGACAAGATGCAGCTGGAACGCCGCCTTGCAATCCGGCCATGCGGAAATGGTGCGCATGACATCGGCGGCAAGCGTGCCCCTGCCCGGCCCCAATTCGATCAGCCGCGCGAATTCCGGCTTGCCCAATTGCATCCAGCCGTCCACGACCCATGCGCCGATCATTTCGCCGAACATCTGCGAAATTTCTGGCGCGGTCGTGAAATCGCCGTCCGCGCCGAACGGATCGCGGGCGGCATAGTAATGCCCTGCCGCCACTTCCATGAATTCGGCCACGGTCACGTAACCGTTATCCGCGATGCGGCGGATCAACTCCAGAAAAGCGGCGGTCGGTTCAGGCCTTGGCTGGTTCTGCATTTTTTCGCGCATATTGAATAATCAAAAGACCGGCAATAATCATCGGCACGCACAGCATCTGCCCCATCGAGAAATAGCCGAAGTAAAGACCGA
>JADYYV010000153.1 GCA_020853455.1 Alphaproteobacteria bacterium
ATTTAAGCCCTTCCTCGCCAAAGATCAGCACGGTCGGCAGGGCGATTGCGCCAAATGCCGCGCCGCCGATGGCGATATCGGCCAGCGACACCCATTTCTGCGCCATATCAAGCGGCAGGTATTGTTCGCGCAGCCAGATCGCCGCCAGCGCCACGCCGACAGACGGTATGGCAATCGCCATGCTGCGCGCAAACGCGTCCAGCAGCGGCAGGAAGGGCGGCGCGTCATGCAGCTTGCGCGCATAGAGCAGCGTCGCCAGCGCGTTCACCGTCATCGCCGCAACGCCCGCCATCGCAATCCCGTCAACCGAATAGTTTTTCGAGAGATACAGGTACAGCGGAATGGCGGCGACCGACAACACGCTGCCCAAAATCATCGGGCGGATGGTATCGCCACGCGCATAGAAAGCGCGGGAGATAATCTGCTGCACAATCCAGCCCGGAATGGCGAAGGCGAGCAGGGCGGTCAGCCCCGCGACAATAATGGTATCTGTCGAAGTAAATTTGCCATGTTCATAGACCAGCGCGACGATGGGCTGGGCGAGGGCAAAGAAACCCGCACCCGCCAGCACCTTCAGGGCGATTCCTGTTTTCAGCGTGCCGAGCAGCGTTTTGTTCAGTTCAGCCGTTTTACCCTCGGCCCATAGTTTGGACAAAGTGGGCAGGGCGGCCGCGCCAATCGCCTGACCGATCACCGCAATCGGAACCTGCATCAACCGGCGGGCATAGGAAATATGTGCGACCGTACCCGTTGCCAGCAGCGCGCCGAACCAGCGGCCATACCATTCATCCAGCGTCAGCAGCGTGGTGCCGAACATCAACGGCGCGGCAATCGCGAGATAGATCAGGAAGTTTTTATCGGCAGGCGCGATGCGGATTTTCAGCGGAATATGCTTGTAACTGAACAGCACAGGCATCAGGAACGGCCCCAGCACCGCGCCGACCAGCGTGCCGATCGAAAAACCCGCGATACCATATGTGTCATACAGCAACACGCCGCCCAGAATGGTGCAGAGGTTATAGACCAGCGGCGCCAGCGCGGCGGCGTAGAAATGTTTATGTGCCAATAAAACGGCCTGAATGATGCCGCCGGTGATGAAGAATATCTGCGCGGGCAAAACGATGCGGGTCAGCGCGATGGTGGCTTGCGTCGTCTTTTCATCGAAGTTCGGGAACTGGAAACGGATCAGCGGATCGGCGTAATACCACAGCAGCCCCGTCATCAGCACCACCAGCGCGCCCATATTGCCCAGCAGCGTCGCCATCAATTTCTGCGCGGCCTGTTCGCCGTGTTTTGCCATGATGCGGTGATAGAGGGGGATAAAGGCGATGGAAAGCTCGCCGCCCGCCAGCATGTTGTTTAAAATATCGGGGATCTGGAAGGCCGCATAAAAAGCATCGGTCGTGCCGCTCGCCCCGAACTTGTAGGCCAGCAGCATTTCGCGCACATAACCCAGCAGGCGGGAGGCCAGGATGCTGACCGCCAGGATCATGGCGGCAGTGGCGATGTTCTCGGTTTTTTTCATAAGGTGTGGGTTGCCGGACTTATTATGTGCTTATGGGGCATGATACAGAAAAACATGACCGAAAACAGCCTTTTAGTCTATTCCCAAGAATCCAAAAACAGGCCACAATCAGGACTGAGTTTTAAGGAGTTCAGGAATGAAGAAAATTCTCGCCGCCGCCGTCGTTGCCCTGTCGCTGACCGCGCTGGCGCCCGCCGCAAAAGCCGATACTTTCGTGTGGAAAGACGTCGTGAACGATTACACCATGTCCTTCCCCGACATGTGGCGCATCCAGACGCCGGATGACGCTTACACCCGCCTGCGCATCGCGGGCCCGCTGGGCGAAGACCACGCCACCTGCCGCATGCAGGTTCATCATGACGGCCGTTTGCAGATTTATCCCAAATACCTGCTCGACAAAGCGGTCAGCCAGACGCTGAACCGCGATTTTTGGGAAAGCCGCGTGAGCGAATACAACAACGCCCGCATCCTCGCTTTCTATGACCCCGCCAGCCTCGGCGGCAAGGGCGACGCGACCGCTGTGCAAATCGCGTTCGAACAGGAAACCGGCGACGGCGTATCCAAAATGCGCGGCTTCATGATCGGCAGCATCTATGGCGACAGCCGTTACGAAGTCACCTGCGCTGCGAAATCGGAAGTGTATGAACGCTGGAACGGCCTGTTCCTCAGCATCATCGACTCCGTCGAGCTGCAGTCGAAATACCATCCGTTCCCGACCGGCTACTATCGCGGCTTCCTGCGTGATCCGAAACTGGTGCTGCCGACCGACAAGCCCGGCACGCGCGACGAAAAAGCCGGCAAGCCCTTCTTCGCCTTCCGGAGCGCGTATCACCATTAACACGCAGCTTTCCTATTGTGCGGAAACGGTCCGGAAACACGATCCGGACCGTTTCCTTTTGACCCTGCTGGCAAAGCCCGCCGCGCGCGACGGGCTGTTCGTTCTTTACGCCTTTAACTATGAAATCGCAAAAACGCGGGAAGTGGTGACCGAAACGCGCCTCGGCCTGATCCGCCTGCAATGGTGGCGCGACGCGATTGCCGCGATCTATGACGGCAAGAAACCGCTGAAGCACGAGGTGGTGGAGCCGCTGGCCGCCGTCATCCGCCATTACAACCTGCCGCGCGAATTGTTCGACAGTCTGCTTTATGCCCGTGAATTCGACCTCGAGGACAAATTGCCCGCGACGCTGGAGGGCATGAAGAATTACGCCGATTTCACAGCGACACCTTTACTGAAACTGGCGCTGATGGTCGAGGGAAAGCAGGCGGCGGAGGAGGATATAAAAGGCGCAGCGACATCATACGCGCTGGCGGGGTTGCTGCGCGCGGTCGTTGCGCATTCCAAACAGCGCCGCTGTTACCTGCCCGAAGACCTGCTGCACAAGGCGGAAACGAACCAATACGCGCTGTTCGAGGGCAAGGAATTCGACAAGATTAAACCGGTGGTGAAGGCTGTGGTGGATGCCGCGAAAACATCGTCGCCGCTGCTGTCCGCAAAACTGGCCGCCATGTATCTGCGCCAGATCGAAAAGGCGGATTACAACCTGCTGTCATCCGCCCTGAAATTCCCGCCGCCGCTGATGGCGCTCAGGTTGTGGTGGGCGGCTTGAAAAACGCCGTCACCCCCGCCTTGTGCGGGGGACTGGTAGGCTGTCCAGCCGTCATATGACTCTGACTCATGTGACGCGCGGACGCGCTTCCGGATGCCCGCACAAGGCGGGCATGACGAGAGCAGTTAAGCAGCCGCCTTATACGTCTTCAGCCACCCGTCCAGATCCGCAAGCGCACGCACGGCATAGGCGCGTTTGCGGTCGCGGCTTTCGACTTTCTTTTTGCCTTCCTGCACAAGGTTCGACTCGTCGATGGGCGGGAACAGGCCGAAATTGATGTTCATGGGCTGGAAGGTTTCAGCTTCGGCACCTGTCGTAATGTGGTTGAGCAGCGCGCCCATCGCGGTCGTGACGGGCGGCGTTTCGACGGCGCGGCCGTGATATTCGGCAGCGGCGAAGCGTCCGGCCATCAGGCCGACCGCCGCGCTTTCGACATAGCCTTCGCAGCCGGTGACCTGCCCTGCAAAGCGCAGGCGCGGCTGTACCTTCAGGCGCAAATTCGCGTCCAGCAGTTTCGGGCTGTTGATGAAGGTATTGCGGTGAATACCGCCAAGCCGCGCGAATTCGGCGTTTTCGAGGCCGGGGATCATGCGCAGGATGCGCGTCTGTTCGCCGTATTTCATTTTGGTCTGGAAACCGACGATGTTGTAAAGCGTGCCGAGTTTATTGTCCTGACGCAGCTGCACGACCGCCCAGGGGCGGCGGCTCATTTTCGGGTTGTCGAGGCCGATCGGCTTCATGGGGCCAAAGCGCAGCGTATCGCGCCCGCGCTCCGCCATCACTTCGATCGGCAGGCAGCCTTCGAAATAGGGCGTATCTTTTTCCCATTCCTTGAATTCAGTTTTTTCGGCCGCCAGCAGCGCGTCGATAAACGCGTAGTAATCTTCCTTCGCGTCAAACGCGCAGTTGATGTAATCCTTGCCTGTACCGCCGGGACCGGGCTTGTCGTAGCGCGACTGGAACCACGCTTTTTCCATGTCGATGGAGTCCGCGAACACGATGGGCGCAATCGCGTCGAAAAAGGCGAGGCTTTGTTCGTTGGTGATTTCCAATACGGCCTTCGACAGCGCGGGCGAGGTGAGGGGGCCGGTCGCGATGATGACGCTGTCCCAATCTGCGGGCGGCAGTCCCGCGACTTCGCCGCGCTCCACGGTCACCAGCGGATGGTTTTTCAGCTTGTCGGTCACATCCTGCGAAAACAGGTCGCGATCGACGGCAAGCGCGGATCCCGCCGGAACCTTATGTCGGTCGCCGGCACCCATGATGAGCGAATTCGCGCGGCGCATTTCTTCGTGCAGCAGCC
>JADYYV010000154.1 GCA_020853455.1 Alphaproteobacteria bacterium
CAATTTCCGGTATTTATAGCACTCCCGTATCAGCACCCCTGGAGGCTGGCGGGAAAAACAACTCAGAAAACGAAGGAATATACTATGTCTCAGAACAGAACATCTCTCGCGGCGAATGCACGCGCGAAGGCCGGTAAGGGGGCCGCCCGTGCAGTACGTCGGACCGGTAACATCCCCGGTGTCATCTATGGTGACAACAAAGAACCCCTTTTGGTTTCCGTCAGCGACAAGGAACTGCGTCTTGCCCTCGGCAAGAAAAGCTTCTTCACGCAGCTGTGCGAACTGAACGTCGATGGCGCAAAGCACCTGGTGCTGCCGCGCGACGTCCAGCTGGAGCCTGTCTATGACCGCCCCGAGCACGTCGATTTCCTGCGCGTGTCCGACAAGACCATCATCACCGTCGGCGTTCCGCTGCGCGTGATCAACGAAAAAGCATCGCCCGGCCTGACCAAGGGCGGCGTGCTCAACCTGATCCGTCACGAAGTCGAAGTGTATTGCAAAGCGACCGACATTCCCGTCGAATTCGTGGCAGACCTGACCGGCCTCGATGTCGGCCAGACCATCCATATCGATGCGCTGAACCTGCCGGCTGGCGTGAAGCCCGTCCTGCAAGGCGACTTCACCGTCATCACGATCGTCGCTCCGTCCGCGATGAAATCGTCCGATGATGAAACCGCTACGGCTGCTGCTGCTACGGCTGAAGGCGCTGCTGCTCCCGTTGCGGGCGCTGCTGCTCCGGCTGCTGCAAAAGGCGCCGCTGCTCCCGCTGCTGCTGCGAAGGGCGCTGCTCCTGCAGCCGCTCCCGCAAAAGGTGGCAAGAAGTAACTATCTTTGAAGGCGAACTGATATGCGGCTCTTTGTCGGTCTCGGCAACCCGGGCAAGCAATATCAGCTCAACCGCCACAACATCGGATTTATGGCGCTCGACGTTATCGTTGAGCGCCATAAATTTTCCGACTGGGAAAAGAAATTCCAGGGCCTTGTCTCGTCCGGTACTTTGGGCGGAGAAAAGGTTCTGCTGCTGAAACCGCAGACGTTCATGAACGTGTCGGGCCAGTCGGTGCAGGCGGCGGCGGCATTTTACAAGATCCTGCCGGACGACATTGTGGTGTTCCATGACGAACTCGATCTTGCGCCCGGCAAGTTGCGTGTTAAAAAGGGCGGCGGTGCGGCTGGGCATAACGGCTTAAGGTCGATCGACGAGCATCTGGGGCAGATGTACTGGCGCGTGCGCCTTGGCATCGGGCATCCGGGCATGAAGGAAATGGTCAGCGGATATGTGCTGGGCAATTTCGGCAGTGTCGATGAAAAATGGCTGGTGCCGCTGTTATCAGGCATCGGCGAAAATGCGGAACGGTTGGCGAAGGGCGATACGGCGGGCTTCATGAGCAAGGTGGCGCAGGAAGTCGAGCCCCCAAAGCCTAAAGAACCAAAAGAGCCGAAAGTCAAAAAAGAACAAGAAGACATCAAGAAGGAAGTGAAAGATGGGATTTAATTGCGGCATCGTGGGCCTGCCCAACGTGGGCAAATCGACGCTTTTCAACGCGCTCACCGCAACGGCGGCGGCGCAGGCGGCGAATTATCCTTTCTGCACGATCGAGCCGAACGTCGGCCGCGTGGCTGTTCCGGATACGCGTCTCAATGACCTTGCCCGTATCGGCAAGTCGCAGACGATTGTCGCGACGCAGCTTGAATTCGTCGATATCGCAGGATTGGTGCGCGGCGCGTCGAAGGGCGAGGGGCTTGGCAACCAGTTCCTTGGCAACATCCGCGAGACGGATGCCATCCTGCATGTCCTGCGCTGCTTTGAAGACGAAAATATTACTCATGTCGAAAAGGGCGTCGATCCTATCCGCGACAAGGAAATCATCGAAACGGAACTGATGATCTCCGACCTCGAAAGCCTTGAAAAACGCATCGAGCCGCTGCGCAAGAAAGCCAAGGGTGGCGACAAGGACGCGACCGTGCAGGTCACGATCATGGAAAAATGCCTCGAAGTCCTGCGCGACGGCAAGCCCGCCCGCGTCGTTGTTCCGGCGACTGACGATGAAACGAAATTCTATCACCAGCTGCAATTGCTGACTTCCAAACCCGTGCTTTACATCTGTAACGTGCTGGAAAAGGACGCCGAAAAAGGCAACGCCATGACCGAGCGAGTGGCTGCGATGGCGAAGGCCGAAAACGCGCAGCATGTCGTCATTTGCGCGGCGATCGAGGCTGAAATCGCGCAGCTTTCGACCGATGAGGAAAAGACGGAGTTCCTGTCTTCCATCGGCCTGACCGAACCCGGCCTGAACCGCGTTATCCGCGCGGGCTACAAGCTTCTCGACCTCATCACCTTCTTTACCGTCGGCCCGAAAGAGGCGCGCGCGTGGACGGTGAAACGCAACGCGAAAGCACCGCAGGCGGCGGGCGTCATCCATACCGATTTCGAACGCGGCTTCATCCGCGCCGAAACCATCGACTTCAACGATTTCGTCACCCTGGGCGGCGAAGTCGCGGCGAAGGAAGGCGGAAAGATGCGTCAGGAAGGCAAGGCAGACCGTGTGAAGGACGGCGAGATCATGCTGGTCCGCTTGAACGTCTAAGCCTGATCCATGCGCGTATTCGTCACGGGGGCATCCGGTTTTATCGGCGCGACGGTTGTGCGTGACCTGCTGGATGCGGGACATCAGGTGCTGGGTCTTGTGCGTTCCGACGACGCTGAAAAATCCGTGCGGGCTGCGGGTGCTGAAGCCTTTCGCGGCTCGATCGACGACCTTTCAAGTTTGCAGCGCGGCGCAGAAAAAGCGGATGCCGTCATTCATACCGCCTTCAATCACGATTTTAGCAGGTTCAAGGAAAACTGTGATGCCGATGGCCGTATCATTCGCGCGCTGGGCGAAGCTCTGGCGGGATCTAACCGCCGATTTGTCGTCACCTCCGCCGTCGGCATACTGCCCAAAGGCCATCTTGCGACGGAAGATGCAGAGCCATTGACCGGCGCCGCCGCACATCCCCGTGCGGCATCCGAAGAAGCTGTGCGGGAGCTGGAGGCAAAAGGCATCAATGCCTGTGCGATCCGGTTGCCGCCCACGGTGCATGGCGAAAAAGACCATCAATTTATTCCCGGCCTGATCCGTCTTGCGCGTGAAATGGGTGTGGCCGCTTATGTAGGCGCAGGCGATAACCGCTGGCCTGCGGTCCACAAAAAAGATGCGGCGCGCCTTTACACGCTCGCCCTTGAAAAAGGTGCGGCGGGTGCGCGTTATCATGCCGTCGCCGAGGAAGGCATTCCGTTCCGTGATATCGCAGCGGCGATCGGGCAGGGGTTGAATTTGCCCGTTGCTTCGCTGACGCATGAGCAGGCGGCCGCGCATTTTGGCTGGTTCACGCATTTTGCCGTGATGGATATTCCTGTTTCTGGCGAAAAAACAAAGCGGGATCTCGGCTGGAATCCTCGTCATAAGGGCCTTATTGCCGACATCGCGGATGCCGACTATCTAGTCGGTTCGCGATAATTACCCCAGCATTCTGAACGCATCTATCTGGCTGATCCGATTTGGAAAATCCGGATGAGTTGGCTATTGTTGAAATATTATGTTAACATGTTGGGATATAAAAAAAGAGGGGAAAAATAATGGCGACCACCTTCCAGACGATCGATTACAAGCCCGAACCGGTGAAAGATCCGGCGGCAGGTATCGAGGTTGCAGAATTCACGCCATATAAAGGTCTCGAGCCGTTTTTTACCAGCGTCATGGTCATGGATGTGACACCAGCACAGCGCAGCCTGCTGACGCTGATGTTGCTCGAACTTGATAACGGGCTGCAATCTTACGAGCGCGGCGACACCGCGCAGGCCGTGCGGCATCATAAAA
>JADYYV010000155.1 GCA_020853455.1 Alphaproteobacteria bacterium
AAGGAAAACGCGCTGAAGCTGTCGCGCAAATTCATGGACAGCGTGACGCTGCGGCCGGAAGGCGGCGGCAAATCGTCGCCCGCCCCCGCCATGCCCAAGGACGCGCCCGTGTCGCAGACCGCGCCCGCGCAGAAGGAAGGTGCGAAATGAAACGCCTTGTACTGGAGATCACCAACCATTCCGGCGACGGCGCGATCACCCACCGGTCGATCGAGGCGTTTCCCGCCACGCTGGGGCGCGGTTATCACAACGACATCATCATCGGCGACCCGCATGTCAGCCCGCAGCACGTGCGCATCGAATTCGACGGCGATAATTTCGTCATCCACGATCTCGCCTCCGAAAACGGGCTGACGCTGAACGACAAGCACCACCGGGGCGCCAGCGCGCAGCTGAAATCGGGCGACACAGTGCGCGTCGGCCTGACCGATATCCGCGTTTTCGACCCCGCGCATCCGGTACCGCCCGCGCGCCGCATCGCGCGCGCCAATCCCGTCTTGGTTTTCCTGGCGCGGCCGCTGGTCGTATGGCTGTCGCTGCTGTCGGCGGGCGCCGCCGCTATCGGCTGGCGATACCTCGACAGCTGGACGCCCGATATCGGCGAAACGCTGGCCGGCACCGGCATCAGCGTCGGCGTCGCCATCCTGATCTGGTCTGCGCTGTGGGGCGTCGGCGGACGTCTGGTGCGCCACAAATCGCGCTTCCGCAGCCATGTGGCGCTGGCCAGCATGTTCGTGGTGGCGACCTGCGCCGCCGCGCTGCTGCAGGATTATCTATCCTTCCTGACGAACGACAGCACGCCCGCATCGATTGCATCCTTCGCGCTGAATGCGGCGCTGGCGGTGACGCTGCTGTATGGCGCGCTGACGCTGGCGACCGATATGTCGGCCAAGCGCCGCCGCATCTGGTGCGGATTTTTCACGGTCGGCATGACGATTGCGGCGCTGGGTCTTGCCAAGGTGGGCGATGACCGCTTTGACGGCGCGCCGTCCTATGCGGCCGAGCTGCAGCCCTATTTCGCCGACATGGTATCCGCCGAATCGCCGGACGGTTTTATGAAGGAAAACGAGGCGCTGTTCGCATCGGATGTTTTCAAGGCCAAAGCGTCTAAATAATCCTTTGATATAAAGAGTTTATAGGACAGCCCTGCTTGGCTGGACAGAATTTTACATATTATATATAATACCTTATCGACCGGCAGGGGGGCTTGCCGGGATTGACGGGGGTATGGATGGCTGCTTTTCCGGGACATATAGAACCGATCGTTCAGGTGCTGACCGAGGCGCTCGACAAAATGGGCGACCTGTCGGGCGCGACCGTCACGCTGATCGACGATGCCGGCGAATTCACCGGCAACGAGAAGGCGGCGCAGCTGCTGGAAGTTTTCAACACGCCCGCGCGCGGCAACACGCCCCGCAACGTCACCATCGTGACGCGCCATTTGGGACAGGACAGCGAACAGGGTTTCAGGATCACCGGCGTACCGCCCGGTTTCGCGGGTTCGGAACAGATGCCCGGCATCCTGAAGGAGCGCTTTGCGCAAGTGAACCAGAAGCCCTTCAACAATAAAATGTTTCCCGCCATCGCCGAACTGATGGTGGAAGAAGCGCCGCTGCCCGACACGCTGCGCGAAGGCATGCGCGCGATCGTGATGGACCATATGGGCAAGGGCGGCTTCCGCGCCGATAGCGGCCTTGGCAACCTGCGCGATTTCGTGAACGGATACCTGAAGCGCGACATGACGCCCGAATGGGAAAAGCGGCTGGTCAGCAATTCGCCGGTGACGCAGGTCGTCAACACGATGCAGCAGGGTTTGCAGGGCAGCGTCGCCGCCCCCGCCACCGCCCGCTTCACGCGGAGTCGCACGCCGTGACGTTTGAAAAAAACAAAAAACTGTCGACGCTGTCTGGCGACAAAACGGCCGACAAAATATTCAAGACCGCCGGATCGGGCCTGATGCTGGGCACGGGCATCGTGACGGCCGCCGGCGCGCTGGCGGCGGCGACGGCGAGCGCGGTTACGGGCCTGCCCATGTTCAACACGGGGCTTGGCAACGCGTTTAACGGCGTCTTCGCCGAAAAACCGCTGACAGAAGAACAGGCGGCGGCGCTGGTAGCGCAGGTGATGGACGACAAGCTTGACCCCCGCATTTACGACGACGAACAGCGCGGCGCGGCGCGCGGGCATATCGGCGACCGTATCGGCGACCTGTCGCACCTGAAGCAGTCTTTCCTGCACGCCGCGGCGCTCCGCCACAAGAACGCGGATGAAGTGGCGGCGCGCGTCGACACCATCATGAATACGCCCGATTTCACGCAGCTGATGAACGAACACAGCGCCGTCTGGCGCGAACAGCAGCGCGTGCTGCACGGGCAGGAAGTCGCAGCCGCGCTGACCGGCGCCGGCCGCGCGCAAATAAAGGCGCCGCCGCGCGCCAGTTTCACCCGCAACCGCAATACGGTGACCGCATGACGACCGAACGCGCCACGAAAAACGCCATCCGCATCTGCGTCCTGATCGACGCCGGCAAGCTGACCGAGAGCGACGTCATCGGCCAGATCACGCAGATCATGATCGACCGCAAAACCC
>JADYYV010000156.1 GCA_020853455.1 Alphaproteobacteria bacterium
GCAACGCATGGGTCAGAAAATGAACCTTCGCGTCGCGCCACGGAACCAGCTTGCCGTTCATCCAGATTTGCCCGTCGCGATCGTCGTAGGGGATGAGAGAGCCGGCCATGTCGTATTCCTTTTCGGGGTGTAATTTTGATGGAGTTATCCTATCCTGAAACACTATGGGGATACAACTCCAAAATGAAGTTATGAATAATACAAAACCCGCCGATATTAGCCCCGATAAAAAACCGCACATTCTTGTCGTGGACGATGACGAACGCCTGCGCGATTTGCTGCAGCGCTTTCTGGTCGAGCATGGGTTTCTGGTGACGACGGCAACCGATGCTGCGGATGCGCGCGGGATTTTAAAATACCTTGCCTATGACCTGATCATTTGCGACGTGATGATGCCGGGTGAAGACGGCATGGCGCTGACCAAGGCGCTGAAAAAACAAGGCCTCGCCGCGCCGATATTGCTGCTGACCGCGCTTGGCGAAATTGAATCGCGCATCAGCGGGTTCGAGGCGGGAGCGGATGATTACCTGCCCAAGCCGTTCGAGCCTCGCGAGTTGCTGCTGCGCATCACCGCGATTTTGCGCCGGATAGCCGCCAAGCCGCCCGAAAAAGAAGAAAAAATCCGACTTGGAAAATGGACGCTTGATCTTGACCGCGGCGAATTGACGAGCGGCGAGGAGCGCGTGACGCTGACATCCGTAGAACATACGCTGCTGAAGGCGCTTGCCAGCAAAAAAGGCGAAGTCGTGAGCCGCGAGGAACTGGCGGAACTGTGCCAGATGAACGCGAATGAACGCACGATCGACGTACAGGTGACGCGCCTGCGCAAAAAGGTCGAGGAAGATCCGAAGCTGCCGAGATTTATACAGACTGTGCGCGGTAAAGGCTACGTATTGTGGACGGACGCATGACGGCATTCAAACGCCTGAAACAGCGCCTGCTGCCCCGCACATTGTTCGCGCGGTCGCTGGTCATTCTGGCGACGCCGATTTTCCTGCTGCAGCTGATTGTCGCCTTTATCTTTTTCGACCGCCAGTGGGATGCGATGAGCGACAAGCTGGTCGGCGCGCTGGCGGGCGAGATCGATATGCTGACCGAGAGGATTGTGGATGCTAAATCCGATGCCAGCGTGCAGCGCATTATCAAGCAGGCCTCCCGCAGCCTAGACCTTGCCGTCACGATCAAGCAGGATGCCGACAGTGTCAAGAAATCGGAGCTGTCGTTCCAGACGTTCGCGTGGTTCAGCATCGCGCAAAAGCTTCAGATCGCGTTGAAAAAGAAACTGGACACGCCGTTCAGCATTCGTCCGTATGAAAAAGACAAGGTTTTCGAAATCGTCGTCGCCATCGGCGGCAAGGAAACCATCCACTTCATCTGCCCCGACCGGCGCATCTACAGCCCGACAACCTATATTTTCGTTCTCTGGCTGATCGGCAGCGCGGGGCTGCTGCTTGTCATTTCCATGATGTTTATGCGCAACCAGATCCGCCCCATCATGCGTCTTGCGGTCGCCGCCGAAAAATTCGGCAAAGGACAGGATGTGCCGGATTTCAAGCCTGTCGGCGCGCATGAAGTGCGGCAGGCGTCACGCGCCTTCCTGGAAATGAAAGAGCGCCTGAAACGCCAGATGGAACAGCGCACGGCGATGTTGTCCGGCGTATCGCACGACCTGCGCACGCCGCTGACGCGCATGAAGCTGGAGCTTGCGCTGTCGAAAGATACCAAAGGTGCCGAAAACCTGCGTCAGGATATCGACGAAATGGAAAAAATGATCGAGGGGTATCTGACCTTCGCCAAGGGCGAAAGCGACGAAACTCCGGAAATGATCGACCTCAAAACCGTGCTGGAACGGGTCGTGGGAAAATCGAAACGGCAAGGCAGCGATGTCAGCGAAACGCTGCCGGAAACGCGCATGATGATCCGCCTGCGGCCCGTGGCGATCGAGCGTGCGATTGCCAATGTCGTGTCGAACGCATGCAAATACGCAAAGCATGTCTGGATTACCGCCTACGAACAGTCCGAGGCGTTTGAAATCGTCGTCGATGACGACGGCCCCGGAATTTCCGCCGATTTGCGGGACGAGGTGTTCCGTCCATTCTTCCGTGTCGAAAAATCCCGCAATAAAAAAACCGGCGGCATCGGCCTTGGCCTGTCCATCGCGCAGGATATCGTGCATGGTCACGGCGGAGAAATTTTTCTGGAAGACAGCAACCGGGGCGGGTTGCGCGTTGTGATTCGGTTGCCGCTATGAAGTCGCGCGGGTTCACATTGATCGAAACAGCCATGGTGCTGATGATCGCCGGCTTGCTGCTCGCGTCGTTCCTTCAATATTACACGGTGATGCTGCAAAAGCAGAAATACGACGTTACGCGCCAGCGCATGCGCGATATTCGCACGGCGCTGACAATTTATTCGGCCACAAATTTGCGGCTTCCTTGCCCGGATTCACCCGAAGGAAACGCGGATATGAAACCGCGCCGGCGCAGCAAAGGCGGGCTTGCAACCGAAGCGGTAAAGGATGACGACGATGTTTGCGCAGCCGACGCAAAACCGGCTGACGGCGTTATTGTGTTCAAGGATAAAGATACTGATAGAAAAGAAAGCGAAGTATGGATCGGCGCGCTGCCCATCCGCCGCCTGCGGATGGAGACGGAGCAGGGCGTCGATGGCTGGGGCAACCGTTTCACCTATGACGTCACGCGGAAATTGACGCTGCCGGAAGGCATGCACGATAATCCGCTGCCCCTGGGGTCGATTACGGTGGTTGACGAGTTCGGCAAGAATATCATCGACAAACCTGATACCGGCCGATGGGTGCTTGTGTCGCACGGGCCCGACGGTGCCGGCGGCTGGATGGCGACCGGCGGCCATAAAAATTGCAGCAAGAAGACGATTGATGCGGAAAACTGCGATGATGATGCCACCTTTGTGATGGCGCCGTATGCGCGCAAGGCCGGAAAATGGTACTTTGACGATCTCGTGATTCATGACGACGCTGATGCCGGCGGCAATATCTTTGACAAGATTATTGCATGTAATTCAAAGCGCAAATTTTACGCGCCCGGGGAAAAAGCGGCCGATAACGACGGCTGCATTGGTACGATGAACGCATGGGAAGGCGTATGCCTGCAGTCAGAAGTTACGGATGAAAACGACGTGGTGCATAAAAAACCGGCAAGCTTCGCCTTGCCGCCGACAATAGGCGCGGGCGGCGATTGCGGCTGTCAGGTCGGCTACAAGCTTCTAAAGGGCGGTCAATGGGATGACGGCTTTGCGAAGCTTTATGTCGGCTCGGGCTCGAACCTGTCCTTCACCGATCCGGCGGGCAATACGATTCCTGTGGGCGATCCCCTCGCCAACGGCGCGCTGCCGCTGGGCGTCGAACCTACCGCAACGCCTGCAAGGCAGTATATGCAGCGAACCACACTGTTTACCTGCGTTCAGGAGTAAGGAAATCAAAGGCCTGTTCCAGCAAGCCTGTGCGCTTGTCGATCGCGGCCATTGTTTTAGACAGGTCGGGCGTTTTGTCCTGTTCCCATGCGTGGACAAGCGAGAGAAAAAGCGCGCTCATGGCGGCAACACCAAACGGCTTGAGCTGTTTTTTGCAGGGCGCGCCTGCAAGGTCGAGCATACGTTCCATGGTGCGATAAAAACTTTTGGCGAAGCGTTTGACGAGTTTCGGATGTTTCAACACAGCAGGTGCGATCGCAAAAAAGGCATCGCGATGCCCCTGCGCCAGCTCGAACCGCGTCATCAGGATTTCCATCAGGTTATCGCGCCAGTTATCGCCCAGATGGTTTTCGACCGTCGCGGCTGTTTCAGATTCAAGGCTGCGCAGCGCCTGTTCCATCACCGCCCAGACATCCTTGAAAGATGCCGAAACCGTTTTGAGCGGCAGCCTTGCTTTTTTTGCGATATCCGCCAGCGAAAGGGCATCCCAACCCTGCTTTCCGGCGAGGAAAAGGGCTGAATCGACAATGGTTTTCGTCTGGTCTGTTTTGCGTTTTTGTGCCATGTTCTTACCAATATCATTTTAGAGGGTTACATGACAGATAGCAATCTTGACTTGGTCGGCATCGGCAACGCGATTGTGGACGTTTTGTCGCGCACGGGTGACGAATTCCTGTCCAATAACCGCATCCACAAGGGTACGATGACCCTGATCGAGGCGGAGCAGGCAGAAACCCTCTACGCCAAGCTGGGGCCCGGCATGGAAATATCGGGCGGTTCCGCCGCCAACACCGTCGCCGCTTTTGCCAACATGAGCGGCAAGGCGGGTTATATCGGCAAGGTCGCGAATGACCAGCTGGGTGGCGTGTTCCGTCACGATATCAAAGCCTATGGCGTAAAATTTGAAACTCCCGCGCTTGAAGACGGCCCGCCCACGGCGCGCTGCCTGATCCTGATCACGCCCGATGCCCAGCGCACGATGTGCACCTTCCTGGGGGCCTGCGTCTGGATTGCGCCGTCCGATCTTGACGAAAACATGATCAAGAACGCGCAAGTGACGTATCTGGAGGGGTACCTGTTCGACCGCGACCGCGCAAAACAGACGTTCCGCAAGGCATCCGAACTTGCGCGCGGCGCAGGCAAGAAAGTCTCGCTGACTCTCTCCGATCCTTTCTGCGTAAAACGCCATCGCGATGAATTCCTCGATCTCGTGACGACGGGTACGGACATCCTGTTCTCCAACGAAGCGGAAATTTTCGAGCTGTTCCAGACCGAAAATTTCAACGAAGCCGTCTTGCGCGCGCGCGAAGCTTGCCCGCTCACCATCATCACGCGCTCCGCGAACGGTTCGGTCATCGTGACGGATAAAGAAGTCATCGAAGTCGCCGCCGAACCGCCCGCCTGCATCGTCGATACGACCGGTGCGGGGGATATGTATGCGGCAGGGTTCCTCTATGGCTTTACGCGCGGCAAGCCGCTGGCCGAATGCGGGCGCATCGGTTCTATCGCGGCATCCGAAGTCATCGCGCATATCGGCGCCCGCCCGCAGCGCGACCTGAAGGCGATGCTGCAGGAAAAAAAGGCGGTCTGATTGCGTTTTCTCGCCTTCATCCTGATGCTTCTGGCGGCGTCGCCTGCGCTGGCGGAGCGTAGCCATGCGATTGCCATGCATGGCAGCCCTAAATATGCGGCGGATTTTAAATACCTGTCCTACGTCAATCCCGATGCGCCCAAAGGCGGCGACCTGCGCCTGTCGAAAGGTGGCACGTTCGATACTCTCAATACCTACATCATTACAGGTAATAAGGTTGAGGGGCTGAAGTATTGTAACGACCAGCTGATGCAACGTGTGTGGGACGAGCCCTTTACCCTCTACGGCTTGGTTGCCGAAAACGTCGATGTAGCCCCGGACAGATCATGGATCAAATTTCATCTTCGTAAAGAGGCAAGGTTTCACGACGGAAAACCTATGACTGCGGAAGATGTCAAATTTAGCTATGAACATTTTAGAAAAGATGGGCCTCCTATCCGCCGTCGAGTGTATGGGCTGATTACAAAGGTTGATATCTCTTCACCCCAGGATATCAAATTCACTTTCGGACCCGGCTATGATCATGAAAGCGTCATGATTTTAGGGCTGATGCAGGTTCTGCCGAAACATTACTGGGAAAAGTCGGATATCACTAAAACAACCCTGAAACCGCCACTTTGCAGTGGCCCGTATAAAATCACGTCGGTCGAGCCAGGTCGCAAGATTGTTTATGAACGCGTGAAGGATTATTGGGCGAAAGACCTACCCGTGAATGTGGGGCAATATAATTTCGACACCATTACTTACACCTATTTTCGCGATGACGATATTTCCATTCAGGCATTCAAGTCCGGCGATTATAACTTGCGCAATGAATTTGACGTGACCAAATGGCAAACTCGTTATGACTTCACCGCGCTCGACGAAGGTAAGGTTGTCAAGGAAGAGATCGCTCATCAGCGACCTGAATGGCTGAAGGCATTGATTTTCAACACGCGCCGTCCCATGTTCGCAGATATCCGCGTGCGCAAGGCATTGTCCTATCTGTTCAATGCCGACTGGCTGAACAAATCGCTGTATTTTGGCAAAATGCAGCGCATCGCAAGCGCTTTCCCCAATTCCGAACTTGCCGCATCCGGCAAGCCTGAGGGAGAGGAGTTGCGCATCCTTGAAGAATATAAAGCAGACCTGCCTGCGGCAGTTTTTGGTGAAGCATTTAAACCGAATGAGAAGAACGGCCGCGATGCGCGGCGCGAGGCGATTGCGCTGTTGAAGGAAGCGGGCTGGGTTTATAAAGATGCCAAGCTGGTCGATGCAAATGGCAAACAGCTCAGCTTTGAAATCCTGCTCGGCGATTATGCCGATGAAAAAATCGCCCTCGAATTCACCCGCGACCTGAAAAAAGCGGGCATCGATGCGCGTGTGCGCACGGTAGATAACGCACAATTCGTCGGACGGCAAGATGCCTACGATTTCGATGTTATCGGTTGGCGTTGGATTAATACTCTCTCGCCCGGTAACGAACAGGTGAATTACTGGGGCGCGAAATCTGCCGAGAGCAAGGGTGCGCGTAATTACGCGGGTATCATGAACAAGGCGGTCGATGCGCTGGCGGACAGCATCGGGCGGTCGGAAACCCGTGAAACGCTTGTGGCGCGCACCCATGCGCTCGACCGCGCCCTGATGCAGGGCTATTACATGATTCCCTTGTTTTTCCTCGGCAAGGACTTGGTCGCGCATACGTCAGATATCCACAGACCTTCCGTAACTCCGATTTATGGCATGGTTCTGGAAAGCTGGTGGCATGAAGCCGCTGATAAATCTCCCTAACTGCGGTTGGGGTATTGTTTTCGTTAACGAAAACGCGCTATTTTATAAATCTGAGATTCAAGTCGTGCAGGGAGCTTCCTCGATGAAATCCAAAATGAATATCTTGATTGCGGCGATCGGCGTTCTGGCGGTGTCCAGCTGCGCATGGAACCCGCCGACCAAGCAGGCCTACTGGCAGCGCGTGGAAGATAACTCCGCGCTCTGGATGACCGGCCCCAAGGCGCAACAGACGCTCGATGAAAACATCGCGTCCTGCGTCCGTCAGGTCGATGAACTGGTTGAACTGGGTGCGCTGCGCGAAACGCTGCCGCCGGATACGCACAGCGAATATCACCGCGCGCTGAAGGCGTCGGGCGACCTCGATTATTACGATACGCCCACCCGTTACGGTGAACATCATGTGTCGCATAAGGATTTCCACGATTTCGACAGCTGCATGCGCTACAGCGGCTGGGAACGGGTGAACTTCGTGCGCTATCAAGTCGCACAGCAGGCGAAGAAGACCGACAACGACCTGCAGTCCATCCGTCAGTGGGGCGTCCCTGCTGAAGAAGGCGCGAAGAAACAAAAAGAGAAAACAGAAGCGATCAAGGGCCAGTACAAAGTTAACCAGTAATCTGGCTTAACGGGTTTTGTCCCACAGTCTCACGGCGGCCTCAACGGCCGCCGTAACTGTTAGTGAACCCATCAATGACGATGTAATGCTGTTCGTCGAACGCCCTGCCAGCAATTGTTCGGGCGTTTCAGGTGTGCGGATATAGGCGGCATGACTGCCCCAGGGGCTGTATTGTTCCGGCCAGCCGTATCCAAACAGCGCCAGCGTGGGCGTGCCGACGGATGCCGCAATATGCGTGAGTCCTGAATCATTTCCGATGTAAATTTCCGCGCGCGCGATAACGGCGGCCGCCATCAGCGGTGATCCCTTGGCGATCATGTCGATGCGGCGCTCCGGCGGGAATGCGTCCAGCACAGGTTTTGCCGCCGCTTCTTCACCGGGTGCCGCGAATACGGCGACACGCGCGTTTTCAAGTATCGATCCGGAGGCTGTCATGGCATTGACCAGCGCCACGAAATTCTGCGCCGGCCAGGCCTTGCCCGGCCAGTTGGCAGTCGGGCCGATCGCGATAAACGGCGCGCCGGAGGGGGCCAGCTTTTCAGCCGCCGCGATGGATGCGTCATCCAGCCATAATTTCGGGGCAGGGGCGGGTGCTGCGCCGATGACAGCTGCGATCTGTTCGACCTTGTGTCCTTTTTTCTCCGACCCGCGCCAGATAAATTTGTGTTTGCCGCGCAGGATGCGTGACACAGCGCTGTTGCGCAGGTCGACGATAATGTCCCATTCCTGCGGCATGGTTTCGCGCAGAAGCTTCCACCAATGCTGCCCCCAGCTTTCTTTCTTCAGCGC